>CAYRKS010000077.1:0-8638 GCA_964424855.1 uncultured Lachnospiraceae bacterium | reverse complement strand
GAGAAGCGAGTGAAATTCGACGGAATAATCAATATAATTCAAGCGCGGCTCGAGATGGCGAACGGCGAATATTATGAGGATTTTATCGAGGATATCCCTTGTCCCGATTGCGGCGGACGAAGACTTAACGAAAATTCGCTGGCGGTCACGGTCGGCGGACTGAACATCGATGAATTGTGCCGCCTTTCCGTGACAAAGGCACTCGACTTTGTAAACTCCCTAAAGCTCACTCCGACCGAGGAGACTATCGCAAAGGAAATACTGAAGGAGATTCGCTCGAGGCTCGGCTTCCTGGTCAATGTCGGACTCGAATATCTCACTCTCGCGCGCAAGGCTGGGACATTGTCCGGCGGCGAGGCTCAGAGGATACGTCTTGCGACTCAGATAGGCTCGTCGCTGATGGGAGTATTGTATATCCTCGATGAGCCGAGCATCGGTCTTCATCAGCGAGACAATTCAAAGCTCATCGCGACCCTGAAAAAGCTCCGTGACGCGGGAAACAGCCTCATCGTCGTCGAGCATGACGAGGAGACGATGGAGGCATCGGATTATATCGTCGATATCGGACCGGGCGCGGGCATACACGGCGGCAGAGTTGTGGCGGTCGGAACGCCCGAGGAGATCAAAAACGATCCGAATTCGATAACCGGAGCCTATCTTTCGGGGCGCGAAAGGATCGAGGTGCCGAAGCTCCGCCGCTCGGGAAACGGAAAATTTCTCACGGTGCGCGGCGCGGCACAGAACAATCTCAAGAATATCGATGTCTCCTTTCCGCTCGGACTTTTCTGCTGTGTGACCGGAGTCTCGGGCTCGGGAAAATCCTCGCTCGTCAATTCGATACTCTATCAGGTACTGGCGCATGAATTGAACCGTGCGCACACCTATCCGGGAAAGCATTCGGCTGTCGAGGGCATAGAAAATCTCGACAAGATAATCGCGATAGATCAAAGCCCGATCGGACGCACGCCGCGCTCGAATCCCGCGACCTACACCGGACTTTTCACCGATATTCGCGAGCTTTTCGCAATGACTCCCGACGCAAAAATGCGCGCCTACACCTCGGGACGCTTCAGCTTCAATATAAAGGGCGGACGCTGTGAGGCGTGTGAGGGAGACGGAGTTAAGTGCATAGAGATGCACTTTTTGCCCGATGTTTACGTCACCTGTGATGTCTGTAAGGGAAAACGCTATAACCGCGATACGCTCGAGGTCAAGTACAAGGGAAAGAATATTTCGGATGTCCTCGAAATGACCGTCGAGGAGGGACTCGAATTCTTCGGCAGTCTTCCGAAGCTCGCCAAAAAGCTTCAAACGCTGTATGATGTCGGACTCGGATATATCAAAATAGGTCAATCGTCAACGACGCTCTCGGGCGGCGAGGCACAGCGCGTGAAGCTTGCGACCGAGCTTTCCAAGCGTCCGACCGGAAAGACCATCTACATCCTCGACGAGCCGACTACGGGTCTCCATATGGCAGATGTCAAAAAGCTCATCGAGGTTTTGCAGCGTCTGGTCGATGCCGGAAACACCGTGCTGGTCATCGAGCACAATCTTGACATGATAAAGACCGCCGACTATATAATCGATCTCGGACCCGAGGGCGGAGACGGCGGCGGAGAGGTGGTAGCGTTCGGAACTCCCGAGGAGGTCGCCGAATGCGAGCGATCCTATACCGGTCAGTATCTCAAAAAGCTGCTTAAAAAATAAAAGCTCCGAAAATTTGCAAAGCGGAAAGGTGGTAATATGCGAAGACTGCTCCTTCTCCCGACTGTACTGCTCCCATATATCACGGCATTCACGGTCGGATGTCTGGTGTTTTCGGGAATATCCTTCGAGGCGATGCTCGGTTGGGTCTTCTTGCTGATGACCGATATAGTGCTTTCGGTTATAACGGCGTTCATCGGGTTTATTCTTGAGCTTAAGAGCAGCAAAGCCTCTGCAAGGACTGCGATGCTCCTCAAGCTCATTGCTCTGCCGCCGCAGCTTTTCAACGCGGCGGTCGGAGCCTGCCTCATGATCACAATTCTCACCTTTCCAGCCGCACTTTTGATATTTGCGCTGATATTTTTTTGAGACCTTTCTCACCGGAATATTTATGCTAGCTGCTGTTGTCGTATCGAGAAAAAAGCTCGGAAGCTCTGCCGTGGTTCTCGGGATACTCGGCTTTGTCCCGATTGCCGACATTATATGTGCGGTCATAATGCATAAAAAGCTGAGAGAACTCGACCGTGAAAGCTGAAAACAAGAACAAAAAATGATTTTTTTCGAAAAAACTCTTGACAAATCGGGGATTTAGTGATATAATATGCTAAACCGATGATGAAGGGTAAGTAAAAACGCTCAACGGCGGTACAGAGAATCGCGGATGGTGAAAAGCGATGCGCACGTACGTTTCGAATGGACTTCTGAGGGCGAGCTGAAAGAGTATTCGATTAAGCGAGACGGAGCTGATTTCTCCGTGAAAAAAGATCGGCATATGCGGGCTTTTACGCCTATAAGTATGCTAAAAAGTGGACACTGTATGTGTCAAGCACGGGTGGCACCGCAGGAATCGATATTTTTCCTGTCCCGGCAGATCATTTTATATCTGCGGGACGGGATTTTTGTTTTCGATCACCGCAGAGGAAAGGCTGTTATTATGTTAAACGAGATCCCCTACAGATTCTATCTTTCCGAGAGTGACCTTCCGAAGCAATGGTACAATGTTCGCGCGGATATGAAAAACAAGCCCGCGCCGCTCCTTGATCCCAAGACGCGCAGACCGATGACTCATGAGGAGCTTGCTCCGGTCTTCTGCGATGAGCTGATAAAGCAGGAGCTTGACGATTCTACCGCCTACTTCGATATTCCTACCGAAATACGTGAATATTACAAGACCTACCGCCCCTCGCCGCTCTGCCGCGCCTATAATCTCGAAAAAAAGCTCGGTACACCCGCGAAAATATATTACAAATTCGAGGGAAACAATACCTCCGGCTCTCATAAGCTCAACTCTGCGATCGCTCAGGCGTATTATGCGAAAAAGCAGGGACTGGTCGGAGTCACGACCGAGACCGGAGCGGGGCAGTGGGGAACCGCGCTCTCGATGGCTTGCGCATATTTCGGACTCGACTGCCGAGTATATATGGTAAAGTGCAGCTACGAGCAGAAGCCCTTCAGGCGTGAGGTCATGCGCACCTACGGCGCGAAGGTCACTCCCTCGCCGTCAGCTCAGACCGAGGTCGGGCGCAGGATACTCGCCGAATTTCCCGGAACGACCGGCTCGCTCGGCTGTGCGATATCCGAGGCGGTCGAGTCGGCAACGACGCGCGAGGGCTATAGATATGTTCTCGGAAGCGTTCTCAATCAGGTGCTGTTGCATCAGAGCGTCATCGGACTCGAGGCTCAGACCGCGCTCAGACAGCTCGGAGTAAAGCCCGATATAATAATCGGCTGTGCTGGCGGCGGCTCAAATCTCGGCGGACTGATCTCGCCCTTCATGGGTGAAATGCTTCGCGGCGAGGCGGATTATCGCTTTATCGCGGTCGAGCCTGCCTCCTGCCCGAGCCTTACACGCGGAAAATTCGTCTATGATTTCTGCGACACCGGAATGATCTGCCCGATGGCTAAAATGTATACCCTCGGAAACGGCTTTATCCCGGCGGCAAATCACGCGGGCGGACTCAGATATCACGGCATGAGCAGCACGCTTTCGCAGCTCTACGCCGACAAGCTCATGGAGGCGGTATCGGTTAAGCAGACCGAGGTTTTCGAGGCGGCGGAGCTTTTCTGCCGAGTCGAGGGCATACTTCCGGCTCCCGAATCGAGCCACGCGATCCGTGCCGCGATAGACGAGGCGATAAAATGCCGTGAGAGCGGTGAGGAAAAGACGATACTCTTCGGACTCACGGGTACCGGATATTTCGACATGAAGGCGTATGAGCAGTTCAACAACCGTGAAATGTCGGATCACATCCCGACCGATGCCGAGCTTGAGCGCGGCTTCGCGACGATACCCGAGCAGTGATATAAATTCATAGATAAGAATATGCGGTCGCGCTCAGACCGCATATTCTTTTGCTTTTTTTCGAAAAGCTATTCCATTTTGAGACAAGATGTGGTATAATATTATTACAGATAACGATCACGGCAGAGAGCTTCGGGGATTTTATAAGCAGCTCCGCCGCATAAGGAGACAGGCATGATAAAGGCACCGCTTCAATATTGCATCTCGGATTTCTCGGGGAAAAATATTTCGATAAAGCACAAGCTGGTCGAGGGCGATTTCCGCCTCCATTGGCATCAGTGCTGTGAGATAGAATTCGTACTTGCGGGGAAGGGCTCGCAGCTGCTAAACAACACGCGATACGATATGTCCCCCGGTACGCTTTATATGCTCACTCCCGCCGACTGCCACTCGATAGAGGTGGTCGAGCCGATCGAGATCGTCGGTATAATGTTCGAGGACAAGCTGATCTCGCGGACGATATACGAGCGGCTTTTGACCTTTGAAACACTCGGACTCAACCTGAACGCGCGGCTCGAGGGGCAGAGCCTTGCGGCGGTGAACGGCTTTTTTTCCGCGCTCCTCGGAGAGGATAGGCTCTTCGCGACCGACACCTCGGAAAATACCTTCGGTGATATCTATGTCAGCCATCTGATCGACTGCATACTTATAGAGCTTCTGCGCAGCTGTCCAGATGCACCGAACGGGATAGATAAATCTCAGATCGGAACGGCGATACTCTATCTCCACAGCCACTACACCGAGACCGTGACCCTCGACACGCTCGCCTCACTCACGCATTTGAGCCGAAATTATTTCTCGGAGCTTTTCAGCGCATCGACCGGGACGAATTTCAAGAGCTATCTCATCGAGCTGAGACTTCGCCATGCCCGAAGACTTCTCGCCAACACCGATATGAGCGTGACCGATGTATGCTATTCGAGCGGCTTTGATTCGTTTTCGAATTTTATGCGCACCTTCAAAAACAAATTCGGTCAGACCCCGCTGCGCTTTCGCGCCGAGAACAGCGTAAAATAATTTTGCGAAATCCGAAAAAATGCAACAAAATCGGTAAAAATGCGATGAATCGCTCGAGCTTATCTGATATAATATAAGCATAAAATAAATTTGAGAAATCGGATCGGAGAAGCCTATGTACATTGGAATAGATATCGGCGGCACAAAATGCGCCGTCGTTCGCGGAGTCGGAAGGAGAATTGAGGAAAAGCTCAGATTTGAAACCACCGACGTAAAGGAAACGCTCGACAATATTTTTAACGCGGTCGAGCGGCTGATAACGCCCGAGGTCGAGCGTATCGGTGTCAGCTGCGGCGGACCGCTCGACAGTCGTCTCGGAATAATACAGTCCCCTCCGAACCTTCCGGGCTGGGACGATATACACATCACCGAAATGCTCGAGGAGAAGTTCGGCAAAAAAGCCTTTCTTTGTAACGATGCCGATGCCTGCGCACTCGCCGAATGGCGTTACGGAGCCGGAGCGGGGACTCAAAATATGGTCTTCATGACCTTCGGCACCGGACTCGGAGCCGGGCTTATACTCGGCGGTAAGCTTTATTCGGGCAGCTGCGGAATGGCGGGTGAGATCGGACACGTCAGTCTCTACGATCCGACTCCCGACGCTCACATCGGTTACAACAAGCGCGGAGCGGTCGAGGGCTATTGCAGCGGCGGCGGTATCGCACAGTACGGAAAGGGAACAGCCAAGGAGCTTGGTATCCGTGCCGAAAACGGTGACGAAGAGGCGATCGAGATATATCGTCGCGTCGGTGAAGACCTCGGAAGGACTATCGCGATACTCGTTGACCTCTTGAATCCCGAGGCGGTTGTAATCGGAAGCATATACGCGCGTTCGAGAGAGCTTATCGAGCCTTCCATGAATAAAAAGCTTGCGGAGCTGGCACTCGCGCCGAGTGTTGAGCTTTGCCGCATACTCCCCGCCGCACTTGGAGAGAGCATCGGAGACATTGCCGCGCTCTGCGTTGCCGAGCTTGGAGAGTAGTGGCTCCGGCTCAGAGCCGAGCATATTTTTGACAATACCGAAAAAACAGGACAAGATGAAAGGAAAATAAAATGCTTTACGAAAATTATCCCGAGCTTCTGCCGATAAAGCCGCAGATCGACGCGGCGATCGGACTCATCTCAGATTGCTATCGCTACGGCGGAAAGGTAATGACCGCAGGAAACGGCGGAAGCGCGTCCGACTCCGAGCATATCGTCGGTGAGCTTATGAAGGGCTTCAAGTCGAAGCGTCAAGTCATCGATCCGCGCATTCCCTCCGAGCTGGCTTCAAAGCTTCAGGGTGCGCTCCCGGCAATATCGCTTTCAAACGGACTTGCACTCCCCACCGCGTATCTCAATGATGTTGATGCCGAATATACGGTCGCGCAGACTCTCTACGGTCTGGCAAAGCCGGGCGATATCGTTATACTCATCTCGACCTCGGGAAATGCTAAGAACCTTGCGCACACCGCAAAGCTCGCCTCCTGCATCGGGGTGAAATCCATCGCTCTTACCGGTGCCGGCGGCGGAAAGCTCGCCGAGCTGTGCGATCTCACGATAAAGGCTCCCGCCACCGAGACCTACCGCATACAGGAGTATCATCTCCCGATATACCACGAGCTTTGCGCCAAGGTAGAGGAGCTGCTTTTCCCCGAGGGAAAATGATCTACGAATAGAATTCATGACCGCCCACCTTAAATAGGAACGGGCGGTTTTTTGTTATCCAAAAGCTTTTCGCAAGCTCGGGATTCAGAAAATAAAGCGCGTCCTTCGAGAGCGAAAAGGAGTCGAGGCATAGCTTTGCGGCGATAATGCTGTCCTCGTTCGGAGCATTATATATCGTTCCGTTTGCGGTCGGTGTGAACTGCACACCGTACCTTCTGTCGAATATCACCGAGTAGATCGTGTCGGGAAATTCATCGCTTCGCATTCGGTTCATGACGACATTCCCGACGAGTACCTTTCCCTCGAACGGTTCTGAGCCGGCTTCGGCATATATTATCCGCGAAAGCCAGTAAAGCTCGTCCTCGCGGTAAAATTCGTCTCCCGATGCTATCTCCCGAGAGCTTTGCGGGAAGAGTTCGACCGAACGGCTTTCCTCGCACCATTCGACCTCGGTACTGTATGCCTTCGCCGCTGAGCGGATCGGAACGAATATCTCGCCGTCAAGCTCGAGATTTTCACTTCCGCCGAAATAGCGTCCGCGAGTCGATATGTATATCTCGCCTTCCTCTGCCTCGATAGAGGGTTCACAGCCGGTCACTGCTCCGAGCAGTGAGCTGATCTCCGAAAGCTTTACATAAGTCGTCGAGCCGATCAGCCGCGAATCGAGGGAGGTCTCCGAGCCGTTTATACTCGTCGGTACGGCTTCAAATCCCAGAGCTGTGGTGTTGGGTGAAAGAATAGCCGCGAAGATCAGCGTCAGCGCGAGGGCTTTGAATTTATGCTTGTGTTTCATGTTGTTCCTCCGTTTGGTCAAAAAAGAAAGGGACACCGCGTTTTGCATCCTTTCGCGGTATCCCTATTTTAACATATTTCGACGCTTTTTGCAAGTCACAAATCTCGGAAGAACTGTCAGATATTGTAAAGACTCGAGCTCGTACAAAAAAGCGGAGTCGGAATATCCGACTCCGCAGGGAGTGCTTTATATCGCTTTCTTGAAATTACTTCGCAGCGAGAAGTCTGCCCTTGAGTTCGCCGAGCTCCTCGTAGAGGGTAGCGGGAACGTGGCTGCCGACCTGTGCGTAGAATTCCTCGATGTTCTTAACATCGTCGAGCCAGGACTGAACGTCGATCGAGAGAAGCTCCTTGATGGTATCGATGGTAACACCGTCGAGACCCTCGATGTTGATGTCCTCAGCCTTCGGAACAAATCCGATGGGAGTTTCAACAGCGTCAACCTTGCCTTCGCAGCGAGCGAGGATCCAGAGAAGAACGCGGAGGTTGTCACCGAAGCCCGGCCAGATGAAGTGTCCTTCGTCATCGGTTCTGAACCAGTTGACGTGGAAGATCTTCGGAGCGTGCGGGATCTTCTTGCCCATTTCGAGCCAGTGTGCGAAGTAGTCGCCCATGTCATAGCCGACGAAGGGACGCATTGCCATCGGGTCGCGACGTACTACGCCGACTGCGCCCGATGCAGCTGCCGTGGTCTCGGAAGCCATGATCGAGCCGACGAAGGTACCGTTCTGCCACGAGGTCGACTGGTATACCAGCGGAGCGGTCTTTGCGCGTCTGCCGCCGAATACGATAGCCGAGATCGGAACGCCTGCGGGATTGTTGAACTCGCTCGAGAGGCAGGGGCAGTTGACAGCCTTTGCCGTGAAGCGGGAGTTCGGATGTGCGCCGGCGGTCTTGACCTTGTCGGTCTTGTCGTAGAGTCTGTAGTCCCAGTCCTCGCCGCGCCAGTTCTTTGCATTCTTCGGCGGGTTGTTGTCCAGACCCTCCCACCATACGGTGTTGTCGTCGAGGTTGTGGCAGACGTTCGTGAAGATGGTATCCTTCAAGCAGGTATGCAGCGCGTTCGGGTTGGACTTTTCGTTAGTACCCGGAGCAACGCCGAAGAAGCCGTTCTCGGGATTGACCGCCCAGAGACGACCGTCCTGACCGATACGCAGCCATGCGATATCGTCGCCG
>CAYRKS010000076.1:0-8677 GCA_964424855.1 uncultured Lachnospiraceae bacterium | reverse complement strand
ACACATTTTTTCCACCTCACTGTCAAATTTTTTCGACATCGGTATGTCGAATCGTTCGGTCAAGATCATTTTCTTGTCCTTTGCCGGAAGGAGGTTCGACAAAAGCACCTTGAGCAGGGTCAAAACGTCTCGATCCTCGGTATTTATCCTTTTGCCCATGCAGATTATTATCGCCGTCATCAGGTCGTAATTTTCGACTTTTTCGCATATTTTCGGATCGGCACTGCCGAAGAGCATATGCTCGGCGAAGCTGTATTCGAAGATCGTATCCGCGCGATCCTCCGGCGGCTTTGTGCAGACCCAGATCGAATAGACCTTCTTTATGCTTTCATAATGCGAATGCTCGAATTCCGTACCGTGCTGTGCCGAGATCATTCGACTCAGATAATATATCGCGCGCTTGATCAGCGGGTAGGAATTGCTGTATTTGTTCTGCGCTTCGACATGGATTATCAGCTTTATCAGCTCGTCGCCCTTCGGAGCGAGCGCGTAAAAGCGTATGTCATACCGAACCGCCCCCTCGGTTATCGACGCATCGTCATTCGAAAGTCCGCCGATCTTTCGGTTCGTCTGCTCGGGCAACACACCCGATTCACCGATCTCGGGCGTTCCCTCGATGTATTTCTCGGCGATGTCGTTCACCGGGATATCCTTGTACTCGGCGATACAGGATTTCATTATCCAGGCGAGGATTATCTTCTCCGCCAAAAGCCGCTTACAGGCGTTGTCAAGCTCGGGATTTATCCCCGCGGCTTCGATGTCATCCGACAAGGTATTGTTCAATCGTCACACCTCCAAATGCTCGGATATCTCCCCCTCTGATTACATTATATCACACAAATATGAATTTTGCAAGTATTTTTTGAGTCAAAAAAGCAAAACCCGCACTCGGCGGGTCTTGCTTTTTCATATATATTGCTTTAGTTGTTGCTCTTGTAGGTCTCGAGAAGGTCGGTGAGCTTGCTCTTAAGCTGATCCTCGTTCGCTGCCCAGACCGATGCGAAATTCTTGCCGTCGATGTGGTACTGCGACTGACGGGTGATGAAGACGGGGTTTCCGATTACCGAGGTGTTTATGTTCGCAAAGTCGTACCATGCGCCTTCGACGATGATATCGAACATCTGACAGGACTCGTCATCGCGGAGGTACTTGCCCTTCATCGCGACCTCATAGTACTTCGGAGTTACCATTTTGTAGGAATACTCGCCCATGAGCTCGAGGAACGCGCCTACCATGTCGGGGTTTTCGCAGGTCGCGGGAACTGCGATCTGAGAATAGTTGTCGTTCGCGAGTGAATAGTACTGCTCCTGTCTCTCATCGTATTTCGGAAGGGGAAGGATTCCGAAGTCTTCGTTGCTGTCACGCAGCTTGTCGGTGTAGTTCAGTTTTGCGATCGTGAATATTATCTGATTCTCGATAAAGCGGTTATCATCTGACTTGTCAATAAAGAAGATACCGTTGTTTGCGTTGTAGGCTTCATAGAAGCGTTCGATTATCGTGTTGTTCTTCTCGTTGAAGAGATTCCACTCATAGCCGCCGTCCGCCGTCTTCTTGGTGTAGGTTATGCCCGCGCCGACCGGGAAGGGATCGAGTCCGTGGTTGATGTCGAGTCCGAAGAAGTCGCCGTCATCCTTTGTGTCGTTTCCGTTGAGATCCTGATAGATGTCCTTTGTGAGACCTATCAGATATTCCTGAGTCCACTTGCCGTCGAGAACGGTCTTGTAGATGTCAACGTCCGGGAGATAGCTCTCGGCAAGTCCTTTGTTGAAGAACATAGCCATACGATAGGAGACAGTCGAAAGGTTTATGTCGCCGCTGACCGCGTAGAGCTTTCCGTAGATCTCGGCGTTCTCGATGAACATCTGATGCCACCAGGGCTTCGTGAGGTCGAGATATTTTATGTCATTCAGATTGTAGAGCACGTTCTGGATCGCGATCTCGGGCATGGAATATGCGTAGTAGCTGATAACGTCAAATTCGGTAGTTCCCGCCATGACCTCGCGCACGACGCTCGAATTGAAGTCGTTTCGATGAGCATAGTCACCCTCACGCGAAATGACCTCGATATTTACACCGAGCTGCTCCTCGACCTTGCGGTTTCGAGCAAAGATCGCGTCGTTCATCGTGTCGGCGGTCTGCTCGGCGGCGTATATCTCGTTTATGAATTCCTCGTCGCTGCGGGTGAGAACCGTGATCGTCTCGCCGCCGAAGTCGAGCTTTTCGGTTATCGCCGTGGGAACGGAATCTCTCGAGCCGTCATCGACAGCGGTCGTGTCGGATACGGTGGTGTCGTCAAAACCCGAAGCGGTGGTATCGCTACCTTCACCCTCGGAGCCGCAGGCAACGGCGGAGAGGAGAAGTGAGCAGAGCAAAAATATTGCGGTAAAGCGTTTCATGATTAAAATTCCTCCTGAAATTTATTTCATACATTTATGTCATTTATGTGTGTTCACAAAATTGGCACAATATATAAATATTATACCACCCCCCCCCCATTTTTGTCAAGCGGTTTGGCGAAGGTTTTTGATTTTCGGCACATTGCACAATATATTTTCGCCATTTTGTGCAATGCGAACAATTTTCAAGCGCGTTTTTCATAAAATCAAGGCTCTGATAAGCCGTTCGACCTCTCGGAGCCTTCGAATATTAAATTTTCGGGAATTCTATCCCTCGAGCTTTTCGTCCTCGGAGAAAGTCTTTGTCAGTCGCTCGACAACTCCGGCGGCGATGACCAGTCCTGCGGCGGGCGGCACGAACGAGATCGAACCCGGGATGTGTCGCGTCGTCTTGCCCTCAAGCTCGGACGCGATCGAGGTCTTTTTCGGCGGCTCGTCCGAGAAAAGCACATCGAGATGCTTTATCCCGAGCTCACGGAGCTTCAGGCGCATGACCTTCGCCAGAGGATCGGTGTGGGTCTTGCCGATGTCGGTGATTTTGAAGCGGGTAGGATCGAGCTTCGAGCCGGTACCCATCGACGAGATGATCCCGATGCCCTTTGCGTTTGCTTCCTTTATTATCTCGAGCTTCGCCGTCACCGTGTCTATCGCGTCAACTATGAAGTCGGGCGAGACCTCGGCTATTATCTCGGGAATGTTTTCGCGCTCGGCGAACACCTCGAATTTTTGCACCTTACATTCGGGATTTATCCGCAGTATCCGCTCCTCCATCACCTCGACCTTGCTCCGTCCGATCGTCGTCGTGTCGGCGATTATCTGTCGGTTGAGGTTGGTCTCGGATACGCTGTCGTTGTCAACCAGAGCGATGCGCCAGACACCTGCGCGAACGAGTGCCTCGACGACATAGCCGCCGACCCCGCCGACTCCGAATACCAGCACCGCCGAGGACTTCAGCCGCTCGACCGCCTCGTCTCCTATCAGCATACGCTCCCTGTGAAGCCAATCCATAATTTTTTCGATCTCCTTTTTATCTGCGATTTTCACATTATTATATCACATTTTCATGGGCTTGTCAATAGCGCGGACTCGGTCGGGCAGGTCAAATAACGCGGCTTTTGTGCCGAGAGTATCGGCAAAGCTGCCCGAAGCCGAAAAAGAACGTATAGCCGTAGCTTGAACTGCTTTGATATTTTCGCAAAGCCGACAAAGCCGAACGCAGCTTCGCCCGCTCACCTCGACGCATATAATGTGAACGGAGGTGATCCGAAATGAGGACTGTAACACTGTCAACCGCCTCGGTGACGTGGGCGATGAAGGCGCGGGATGCGCTGCTTTCGTTCGGGATCGCTTCGCGGCTCGTAAGGCTTCGTCCCGAGGAAAGCCCGAACGGCTGTGCATGGGGACTCGAGCTTGCGGAAAATGACCTTCGCAGAGCATCGAATATCCTCTCGCGCGGCGGAATACCCTTCAGAACGGCAAAGCTCTGAGGCGGAGCGGCGGTCGGGAGCGTGGCACAATCTTACGCAAAAACGGCGGGAAGCCATACACCGCAGGATAACCTTCGCAAGCATTTTTGCGGTTCTCGGAGCTGTCCGCCGACCTTCCGAAATACCCCGAGCCGACCGCCGATATCTCCTCCCGAGCCGATGTCGATTTTATTTTAAGCTCAAAAGCAAAAATTCGAAGGGAAGTGAAGATTTGATCTATTTTGACAACGCGGCGACGACCTTTCCGAAGCCGCAAGCGGTGATAGACCACGTCAGCCTCGCGCTTTCGTCGCTCGGAGGAAATCCGGGACGGTCGGCGCACCGTCTCGCGATGCTCGCCGAATATGAGGTTTTCGCCTGTAGGAGCGAGGCGGCGAAAATGTTCTCCTGCTCGCCCGAGCGCGTGATATTTACACAGAACACGACCTGCGCGCTGAATCTCGCGATGCGCTCGACCTATCGCGACGGCGCGATAATTATATCCGACCTCGAGCATAATTCGGTGCGCCGTCCCGCGATAGCGATAAGCGGCGACGTGCGGATATTCGACTCCTTCATTGAGGAGCGCGACGAGAAAGTGCGGATCGAAAGGATACTCGATTCGATATCGCAAAAATGTGTCGGCGCGAAAATGCTTTGCTGTACCGCCGCCTCGAATATCTGCGGCGCGACTCTTCCGATACGCGAGATCGGGAGCTTCTGCCGCGAGAGGGATATCACCTTCATCGTTGACGGGGCGCAGGCCGGCGGTACGCTGAGGCTCGACCTCGAAAAAGACAACATCGACATCCTCTGCCTTCCGGGTCACAAGGGACTTTACGGACCGATGGGAGTCGGGCTGCTGCTCCTTTCTGACAAAATCGAGCCCGAGCCGATGCTCCTCGGCGGGAGCGGAGTCGATTCGCTGTCCGAGACCATGCCGAGGCTGCCGCCCGAAAGATATGAGGCGGGGACTCTGCCGTTTGCGGCGATAGCCGGGCTTCGCGCGGGGATCGCATTTGTAAATTCGCGCGGGATCGAGAGCATAGCCTCGCACGAAAAAGCCCTCTCGCGGCGGCTGATCGATCATCTGTCCGAGCTTGGCGGAGTCAGGGTGCTTTGCCCCGAAAGGCTCGGCTCGATAGTGCTTTTTCGGCTCTGTGACCGCGAGGTCGAGGAGACCGCCGCTTTGCTCGACCGCGCGGAGATATGCGTGCGTGCCGGATATCACTGCTCACCGCTTGCGCACAGCCGACTTTCGAGCGGACGCGGAGGAGCGGTGCGCGTGAGCTTTTCGGCGTTCAACACCTTCGAGGAGGTCGATGAACTCGCCGACGCGCTCGGCTCGATGAGGAAAAAAGCCTGAGTCTGCTCGCTGACGATTAAAAGGGGAAATATATGAAAGCCGACGGGAAAGCTCGTGAGAAAACCGACGATAAAGCCGACGACAAAGCTCACGATAAATCGCATGAGACAGCCATGAGAAAGCTTGCGATAAAGCCCTCGATGAATTCCGCAAAAAATCCAACGTGAGAGCTTGCGCGAGGAAAATCGAAGGGCTGTCAAATGCTCCGAGAGCATTCTCGAACAGCGTAGCATCGATAACAGCTCGGAGGACTTTGTCTCGAGACCTCCCGTGTCGGATAAAGCTCGAAAATCGAAGTGCCTCCGAGTCTCCAAACTCAAGACCTCGGTTAAGCCGACCGATCGAAGCTCTGCCGTCGGCTCGAAAACGCGAAAAGGCTCTGCGCCGACCAAACGGTCGGCGCAGAGCGAATTATTTCATTCGAGTCATTCGAGCCTTCGGAGTGCTTTTCACGGCTTTCGAAGACTATGACCTTGAAGCTTTTGGGAAATTTTGAAGGTCTTTGGGATCGTTTGGAAGACTCCGAATAGAAGACTTCGGAAGCCCTTCGAGAGTCCGAGCCTCAGCGGCGGATCAGCTTTCCGACTGCCATATTGCAGCCATTGACCGCGTTGAAATCTCCGTGGAGCGTTTCGAGCGTCCAGCCGTCGGCAAGGCTCGGCTTCGAGTCGCGCACCTCGTCGATGTAGTTCACCGCGACCGCATAATAGCCGTCCTCTGTCTTGTGGAGCGTGAGCGAAACGTCGGGATCGTCACAGCGCATCGGCTTTTCGGCGAGGATATCCTCTCCGACCTTCTTGTAGATGGCGCTGTAGTCGGGCATGGTATCCTCGTAGGCACCCGTGCGCGACCAGAGATTCGACTCGAGCGGGAAGGCGAGGAAGAATATCTTGCCCTTTCCGAAGCTGTTTTCGCTGAATACGACATTGCCCGAGGCATCGCGTGCAAGCACCTTCGCGGTCAGCGGCTCGAGCTTGAAACGCTTTGCGTAATCGATCGGCAGAGTCTCGCCGTCAAGCTCCATGGAGCTGTGACCGCCCGCGGACATTCCGAAGGAGCGAAGCCCCGATACTCTCTCGAACTCGCAGATGAAGCCGCTCGCAACGGTGATGAGCAGGCTTGCGCCGTCGGCAACTCTCGAGAGAAGCTCATCGTAGCACTCCTTGTAGAGAGCCGCCCAGCCGGTCAGAGACGGCAGGAAATAGAGCTTCGAGTCGGGCAGCTCGTGATAGCAGGACGCGAGCCTCGGAGTCAGTCCCGCGCGCTTTGCGAGGATGAACGAGGTTATGCCGATGTTCTGCTGTGCCATTCCGCGCGAAAGGACGATGACCGAATCGGTCTCCTTCTCGGGCAGCTCGGGAAGGGTGTCGAGCAGCTCGCCGAGCATTTTCATGTCGCGTGCGACCGGCTTCGGATTGCGGTCAAGGTCGAGCATTCCCAGCTCGCGCTCGATCATCGACCAGCTGTAGGGCGGACGAGTGAGCTTCAGATGCTCGTGCGAGCACCACCAGAAATAGCCCTTGTAGCCGTTTGCGTAGGACGAGCAGAGATTTGCGCGCATGAACGCCGCCGAGCCCTCGCGGTTTATCAGCATTTCGCTGAACGTGCCCTGCTCCTGGATCATTACCGGACGACCCGAAATGCCTGCGTAGTATTCGCACTGCGCGGTCGGGATCATGGTCGTTCTCGGACGATCCGCCGGGTCAACGTCGCCGCCGACCGTGGGCGAGGGGTAGGGATGCGGAGTGAGCATATCGGTCAGAAGTCCCTGCTGTCTTATGGACCAGGGCTTCGTTTCCTCGAATTCGAGGCTGTGCATACCCGAGGATATCGGGCGCGTGCTGTCGGACGCGAGGATCGCGTTGCGTATGGTCGCGGTCCAGACCCAGCTCTGCGCGGGGCTTTGCGCCGTTCCGAGGCAGTTGCACTCGTTTCCGAGGTCCCACATGACGATGTTCGGAAGATCCTTTGTGTACTTTACAAAGCCGCGGACGAACATCTCCTCAAACATGAGTGCCTCGTGGTCTCTTATGAGGTCTCTCGAGTCGAGCGCGGGCGGGCAGAAGAGACGACCGCTCATCCATCCGGTCAGCACCGAAACGACGAGGTCGATATTTCGCTTTGCCGCCATGTCGGCGAATTTTCTGAAGCGTTCGATCATGATCGGCTCGATATAATATTCGTTCTCTGGAAAGCGGTCGCCTGTGAGACGGTATTCCTTTGCGCCGCCTCTCCACTCGCGAAGGAGTATTACCGGCTGGAAATCGCGCCAGTTCGGGAAAACGCGCATACATCTGACACCGGTTGCCGCCAGTGCGTCGAGGTCAGCCGCAAGCGACTCCTCGTCAAAGTTGAGCCACATATCTGTTCCGTTTTTCGAATCCCAGAAGTTGCAGCCGAGCATAAATTTCATTGTGTTTGGTTTCCTTTCAGAATCCGCTCCGTGGTGTCGGAGCTGTTTTCTTCGATTATATCATGGCAGGGTGCAAATGTCAAGGCAAACTTTTGAGGATTTTTCCCCGAAAAATTGCATCTTTGTCACACTGCACAAAAAATCTCCGAAACACCTCGAAAAGTTTTGCAGCCGAAAAAGCCCGAAAAGACTTGAAAAAGACATGATTTTGCGGTACAATATATCTGTATGATTTTTTGGGACGAAAAGCCTCGGAGCATACTCCGAAGCGAAAAATCGTCCTCAGTTCACATCATAAAGGAGATTTTTTATCATGACACTCAAACTCAGTGACAAATACATAAGCAGCTTTATCGGCTCTGAGGACATTAAGGGCATCGCGCCCACTGTCGCAAACGCCTTCGAGCAGGTAAAGGCAAAGTCGGGACTCGGAAGCGATTTTCTCGGCTGGGTAGACCTTCCCGTCGATTACGACAAGGAAGAGTTCGCACGCATCAAGGCTGCTGCCGAAAAGATCAAGAAGACCTGCGATATCCTCGTCGTCATCGGCATCGGCGGCTCCTACCTCGGCGCACGCGCTGCGATCGAGTTCGTAAAGAGCCCGAACTACAACTCCGTAAAGAAGGATACCCCCGACATCTGGTTCGCGGGCAACAACATCTGCTCCTCGGCTCTCGATGAGCTTCTCGAGCTCTGCGAGGACAAGGATGTCTGCGTAAACGTCATCTCCAAGTCGGGCACCACCACCGAGCCGGCAGTCGCCTTCAGAATCTTCCGTGAGCTTCTCGAAAAGAAGTACGGCGAGGAGGGCGCACGCGAGCGCATCTTCGTAACCACCGACAAGGCAAAGGGAACTCTCAAGAAGTTCGCTACCGACAAGGGCTACGAGACCTTCGTCGTTCCGGACGATGTCGGCGGACGCTATTCCGTCCTCACCGCTGTAGGTCTGCTTCCCATCGCCGCGGCAGGCTGCGATATCGACGCTATGATGAAGGGTGCGGCGGACGCTCGCGCCGACTATCAGAACGGTGACCTC
>CAYRKS010000075.1:4028-8732 GCA_964424855.1 uncultured Lachnospiraceae bacterium | reverse complement strand
TTTTAATAAACAAACTCCTGATAGATAGCGCGCATTGCATTTTCAAAATCCGCCTCTTCAACGCCGACGATGATCGATATCTCGCTCGAGCCCTGATCGATCATTCGGATGTTTATGCCCGCACCGCTTATAGCCTTGAATACGCGGGCAGCAGTACCCTTTGCCTTGACCATTGCGCGTCCGACGACCGCAATGAGCGCGAGACCGTCCTCAATATCGACCGCCTCGGGATTTACCGCACGGCAGATACCGTTCACGACGCGCTCTCTGCGTCCCTCGAGCTCGTGGGTGTTGACTATGACACTCATGTTGTCGATACCGGAGGGGAGATGCTCGAAGCACATCTCGTTGGTCTCGAGAACCTCAAGCACGCGGCGACCGAAGCCGACCTCGGCGTTCATCATGTCCTTTTCGATGGTGAGAACCGAAAAGCCCTTCTTTCCAGCGACTCCGGTTATGACATTTCCGGTATCGAACTTATCGCTGTGCGAGAGGATGAGCGTTCCGTGTGCCTCGGGATTGTTGGTGTTGCGGATGTTTATCGGAATACCTGCAAAGCGTACCGGGAATATCGCGTCCTCGTGAAGAACGCCGGCACCCATGTACGAAAGCTCACGAAGCTCCTTGTAGGTGACCTCGCTTATGACGCGCGGATCATCGACTATTCTCGGGTCGGCCATCAGGAAGCCGTCAACGTCCGTCCAGTTCTCGTAGAGATCGCACTCCGCCGCTCTTGCGACGATCGAGCCGGTTATATCCGAGCCGCCGCGCGAGAAGGTCTTTATCGTGTCGTTCGGCATCGAGCCGTAGAAGCCGGGGATAACGGCGTATTCGTGTTCCTTGAGAACCGAGCCGAGGACGGTATTTGTGCGCTCGGAGTCGAGCTGTCCGTTGTCCTTGAAGAAGATCACTGTCGCAGCGTCGATGAAATCAAAGCCGAGATATTTTGCGAGGATGAGACCGTTGAGATATTCTCCGCGGCTTGCGGCATAGTCGCGTCCCGACTTGTGGATGAAGGCATTGCGGATCGATTCGAACTCGCGCTCGAGCGAATAGTCGAGACCGAGACCCTCGATTATACCGTTATAACGCGCCTCGATGTCCGCGAAATACCTTGTGAAATCCTCGCCCTTGGAAGCCAGCTCATAGCAGGCGTAGAGCATATCCGTGACCTTGGTATCGGTCTTGGAACGCTTTCCGGGAGCCGAGGGAACGACATAGCGGCGGGTCTTATCCGCCTTTATTATATTTGCGACCTTATTGAACTGCGCGGCATCCGCCAGAGAGCTGCCGCCAAACTTTACTACCTTTAGCATGATAATATTCCTCTTTATTGTATTTGGCTCCTGCCGATAAAGTCGAAGCATATAGGGCGAGCCATTTTATTTTTCAGTCTACTATAATATTATATGAAAAAAGCTCCGCTTTGTCAATAGTTCGATGAGCGGAGAAAAAAAGTTTGTAGCAGGTCACAGCCCGAGGGTCAAGTTCGACCCGAATTTTAGACAAAATCAAGGCTCGGTCGAGCCGATATCCAACGCCCCGAAGGGGAAATCGGGTGGCACCGGTGGCATCGGTGGCGGGGTTTTCACTCGCTCGGATTTTCGAGAGATGGATTTCGAGCGCGAACGGTGGCACCGGTGGCATCGGTGGCAGGGGGTTTCACTCGCTCAGGTTTTCAAGAGAAAAAAATCGCACCACCGAACAAATCGGCGGTGCGCAAAAAACAATATTTACGGCGGCTTTTATTCGAGCCTCAATAAGTAAGCTTATCGATCACCGATCGTGATTCATGCTCCCTATTAAAGTCCGTACTTCTCGGTCATGTTCCTTGCGATATTGCACAGGAGCTTTCCGGCTTCGAAGGTAAGTGCGGGATCAAAATGCTTATAGAAGTTGTCGGCCTCATAGACGAAATCTCCGTCATAGCCTATATCGGCAAGCGACTCGCAGAAGCTCTTCCAGTCGATATTTCCGAAGCCGGGAGCATCATGATTGTCGTCCACGCCGTAGTTATCGTGGATATGCAGAGCCTCGAGACGCGAACCGAGAGTTCTCACCATATCTCCGATCGGCTTATCACCTGCGAGGTTCGAGTGTCCGACATCAAGGCAGGCAACGAAGCGGTCTCCGTTCTTGCAAAGAGAGTTCATCGTGTCAACGTAATCCGCCATCTCAACGCTCGAGGAGCAGACGGTCGGGCAGATGCGCTTCTTGACGTGATCATAGTTGAACATATTCTCGATCGCTATCTTGATATTGTATTCATCGAGATAGGGGATTATACGGGAATAAAGCTCGACCGCGACCTCCTTGTTCTCGGCTGCCAGAGAGCCGTAGCGGTTTTCACGGAGGATCGGAGGATGTACGATCGCGTGCCCTGCACCGAGGATCGATGAAATGAGCAAAGCCTTGCGCTCAGCCTCGAAAATAATCGGATCGCGCGCGGGATCGCCCGTGTAGGACGGAAAAGGTGTGTGAGTCTGGTAGACGTAAAGCCCGCAGGATTCGATATGCTTTCTGAGTCTTGTGTATTTTTCGCGAAGCTCATCGTCCGAAAGAGTGAGAACTCCGCTGTCGATCGGGTAGAACATACTGTAGTCGATCGAATCGAAGCCCGCCCTTGCAAGCATTTCGATACCCTTTTCGAGTCCGAAGACATTCTCAAAGGTTGCGGATTGAGTACAACTCTTCATGCTTTTGTCCATAGCTCCAAGGTCTGTTGGAGCTGCCTTTCCGCTCCGTGTCGGAGCTTTTATTTTATTCCGAGATATTCGCAGTATTCCTCAAGGCACATACCCATCTCGTATATCTTCTGAGCGTGATATCTTCCGACATAGCGGTAATGCCACGGCTCGTAGGATATCTTTGTGATATCGGTCTTATCCTCGGGATAGCGCAGGATAAAGCCGAATTTCCAACAGTTGTCGCGAAGCCATTCGAACTGCTCGGTCTCGCCGAAGGATACATCGGCTCCGGTGGAGATATTGTGCATATCAAGGCAGAGTCCGCTCTGATGCTCGCTCGCACCCGGAGGATTTACGATGGTCGCGGCTTTCTTATAAGCCTCCTCCTCACCGAGATAGGAATAGCTCTGACACCTCTGATCGAACAGCACCTTTTGATAGGAATAGCTTCGATAGCCGCTCGTGACCGTGACATCGGTATAGCCCGCCGATTCCATCTCGATAAAGAGAGCCTCGAGAGCCTTTGCGGCATAGAGTCTGAGCTGCTGAGTCTCGCGTCCGTCCTTTCGGGTGTTTTCGACTCCGATAAGATCCTGCGGAACATCTGTCGCGCCGAGAAGATGATCGACATTTACAAGAGTGAGATATTCCTTCGTATTTCCGGGGTTCATGTATTCCTCATACGCGGTGAGATTGTTCACGAAATTCATATCGGGAGTCTTTACGAAGGCTTTTGCCTCGTCCTCGTCGATACCGTCCATGGGAGCGGGAGAAGCAAGCAGGAAATAAAGCTCTCCGTAGATCGGCTCCTCTCCCTTTTTGAGCTTTCCGTTGTCATCGAGCTCGTTCAAAAGCTCACGCTCGACCGTGACCCTGTGATCCTTTTCGTTCAGCGTGACCTTGAGTCCCTTGAAATACGCACCGACGAAATCTATCGGGACATACAGCTCATCGTTTTTGTAATAGCTGTCGCCCGAAAGACGGGTCTCGACCGTGTTCACATACGCAACGCGGCTTCCGACGACAAAGCGAACGGTCTCCGCCTCGTCACCCTTTATAACGAATTTCATATCATCGACCGAGCCGGTCATGGCAAGTCCGCAAAGCTCGGCAACATCGGTGAAGCTTATATATACCCGACCGTTTCTGACCGCCTCGGAATATTTAAGAGTGTATTTTTCCTCACCGATCTGATAGGAATAGCCGGAGGAATCGGAAGGCTCCTGTCTTGTGAGATTAAAGAAGAAGATAGCCGCACAGATTCCGCTCATTACGGCAAGCACCAGTAAAAAGAGGATGAAGCGCGCAAGGAACACTCTGATCGCCTCGCGTCTTTGCTGTCTTTGCTTGTATTTTTCGCGCTGTCGCCTTTTGCGGTTTATTTCGAGCTGCTCGGGAGTGAGCCTTACCTTTTGCGGCTGAGGATTTTGACGCACCGAGCCGTTTTGAACCCGACTGCGATTCTGCGGTGAGTGAAAAGGGGTGCCACTGCCGCCACCGGTGCCACCTGTGCCACCACGAGCATTCCCACGGTTCACCGAATTTTGATATCCCGAGCCGCGGACTTGAGGTCTTTGTCCGTTTATGCCGTTCTGCGGCGGTCGGTTTGAGGCTTGGCGGTTTATATCGCCGCCCTGCCCGACACCGCTTCGGCGACTGTTGTTTGCTCCGCCAGTACTGCGGCGGTTGTTGTTCATAATATCATTTCCATTCCGATCTTTTATTATTGCACTCTTTGAATGCCGCCGGAGATCGAGGCGACCCCCGGCATGACTTTAATTTATCGAGTTCCTCACTCGCTCATGATGATACCGTTTTCCCAGAGATCGTATGCGCAGACGGGTACATCGAAGACCGTGAGCTTTACATGGAGTCCCGACGAGGAGATGAAGCCGGTAGAGCCGACATAGCCGATCGTTTCGCCCTTCGTCACCGAATCGCCGACCGCGACATTGAGCGAATCCATGTGATAGTACCAGCTCTTGAGTCCGAGACCGTGATCGATTATTACCGTATA
>CAYRKS010000075.1:0-4018 GCA_964424855.1 uncultured Lachnospiraceae bacterium | reverse complement strand
CGCTGTACTCGAGATAGCCCGCGAACACGACGTTTCCGTTGTTGACCGCAAGCACCGACTCACCCGCAACCGACTCGTAGTCAACGCCGTCGTTTTGATAGGTCTCGCCGGTCGCAGAGATCGTTACGTTTCGTCCGAAGCCGCGCTTGAGATATGCGACCTTCTTCTTTTCGAGCTTTTCGGCATCGAGACCCTCGAGGAATGCCCCCTCCCAGAGCGGAGTAGAGGAAGTCTCGGAAAGGAGCGGCTGAGTTGCATCGTCAAAGGCGGCAAGAGTCGTCTCACTGCGAGTCTGATAGAGTATCGCGGGGCTTATGTCGAGATAGCTGTTTCCGAAGGTCTTCGGAGTGATGTCGAGTGTCATCTCCTGAGTTACCTCACCGTAGGAGAACCAGAGCTTAAGCTCGGTACCCGCAAAATCACAGCTGACCGGGAGAAGCGCACGCGCAACATCTCCGTCGGTGTAGAAGGTGGGAGTAAAGTCGAGCTCGGGCTCGCTCTTGAAGGTGATAGCCGACGGATCATCCACGTTCTTTGCGGTTATCGCGACGAATTCACCCGGCTCGAGGTTGGTCTCGCCCATATAGAATACCGCGGGAAGAAGTATCTTCGCCTTGAATTTGTACTCCGCCTCGCCGTAGCAGGCGCGTTCCTCGGACTGATACCACTTTGCCTTTACCACGACATCGATATTCTTTCCCTCGAGCGAGGCGTTTGCAATGTTGGCGTAGAGATCGTTGTAAACCACCGTGCCGCCGTCGGATATCTCTACCGTGAGGAAATCCGGCTCGATGTCAAAGCTCAACGCAAACGCGCCCTTCATCGGGTGTATCTTCTCGGTCATCGACTCGGTTTTTATGTCGTCAAGCTCGATGAAATCTCCGCCGTATGCCTGATATGCCCAGTCTGCGGTAATGGGATTCACGCTCTCGCCCGAGATGGTCATCGTCGGGAAATCGGTCGTGTCGTAGAGACAGCGGGCGTAATTCGTCGAGAGAAATTCGGCGGCATCCTCGCTCGCTATGTGATATGCCTTTCCGGCACTGTCAACATAGTAAGCCTCGCCCGGATTCTCGGTGAAATAGTAGCGATAGACCGAAACGCGGTCGTAGCTGTAATACTTGAATTCGAAGTGATCGACCCCGACGAGCGGCTCGGGGAGCGAGGTCTGCTCGAGAGCATTGTCGTTGAGCTTTATAAAGCGGTCGATGTCCGCCTTGGCTTCGGTATCATCCGCCGAGAGGGTATAGACCTTTCCGTCTATGTCGGCGATCTCAAGCACCGAAACGCTTCCCGAATCGACCGGGGCGTTCTGAGCCATAACGTAATTCGCCACGGCTATATATGACGGTATGAAAAGTGCCGCAGTGCAGGCGACCGTCGCAAGTATTGACTTTGCTGATATATTCATTACCATGATAACCTTTCGTTTTATTGCGGGTTCGGATCGAAGGCTCCCGAAAATCCTTCGGACAGCTCGGGAAAATGATCCCCCTTCATTATTATACCTTATTTTTGTCAATAGGTCAAGCGTTTCGGTATAAATTTTCAAGTTTTTTCATAAAAAATTCGACCGAGAGGTCATATCTCGGTCGAAAAGAGAGCTTTATTGAATTTTATCTCACTTGAGGAGCTTTACGATGCGGTCGGCAGCCTCGCGGGTGCGCTCGTGATCTCCGAAGGCGGTCAGGCGGAAATAGCCCTCGCCCATCGCTCCGAAGCCCGCGCCGGGAGTTCCGACGACGTTTGCCTTGGTGAGGAGAAGATCGAAGAATTCCCACGAGCCCATGCCGTTCGGGCAACGCAGCCAGATATAGGGCGAATTGACACCGCCGGTGTACCAGATACCGAGGCTGTCGAGCGCGTCGGTGATCGTCTTTGCGTTCTGCTTATAGTAGCTGAGATTTTCACGAACCTGCTTCATTCCCTCGGGCGTGAAGACAGCGGCAGCGGCGCGCTGTACCGGATAGGAAACTCCGTTGAACTTTGTGGTCTGGCGGCGGAGCCAGAGCTTCGAGAGCTTTACGCCGTCAAATTCGAGCTCGTTCGGAACGACGGTCCAGCCGCAGCGAGTACCCGTGAAGCCGGCTATCTTCGAGAAGGAGCAGAACTCTATCGCGCACTCGCGCGCACCCTCGATCTCGTAGATCGAGCGGACAAGCTTCTCAGACGAAACGAATGCCTCGTATGCCGAATCGTAGAGGATGACCGAGCCGTTTGCTCTTGCGAAATCGACCCATGCCTTGAGTCCCGCGTGATCGTATGCCGCACCGGTGGGGTTGTTGGGAGAGCAGATGTAGATAATATCCGCCTTCAGGCTCTCATCGGGGAGCGGGAGGAAGCCGTTATCCGCATTGCCGGAGATGTACTTTATCTCGCGTCCGTCCATTATGTTCGTATCGACATAAACGGGATATACCGGGTCGGGAACGAGCACCGAATTTTCCTTGGAGAAGATGTCGAGAATGTTTCCGAGGTCGCTCTTTGCGCCGTCGGAGATGAATATCTCGCTCGAATCGAGCTTCACGCCGTCCTCGGCAAGATAATAATCGCGGATAGCATCGCGCAGGAAAGCATAGCCCTGCTCGGGACCGTAGCCGCGGAAGGTCTCCTTATTGCCCATCTCGGCGACCGCCGCATTGAATGCGTCAACGACCGCACCGCAAAGGGGGAGCGTAACGTCTCCGATGCCGAGACGGATTATGTCCGCGTCGGGATTTTCAGCCTTGTAGGCAGCCGTCTTCTTTGCGATATCCGAAAAAAGATAGCTCTCCTTGAGGTTTAAGTAGTTCTGATTGATCTTCATAAAAATATAACCATCCTTTTCTGCTCTGTAAGAGCTTGCCCAGCCATAAAGTCCGAAAACCGCCCTCGATCTTCAGCCCTTTATAACGATGATATTTCATTATAACACATTTTCGCGGGAAATACAATGGATAAAATTTTAATTTAGTTAAAATTCGAAGCTCAGCTGTTCAAATTCGGGCTTTGCCTTTATAAAGCTGCGCTGATCTGCGGTCTTTATAATATCGCTCTCGCATATATGTCCGAGCAGGATCGGAGAGTCGGGATCGTGCCTTTTGAAATTTTCGAGCGCGCGCTTCGGATTTTTGTTGGCATAGCAGTACTTGCAGCCGTTCGGACAGGTGTCGTAATCTCCGATCCCGCGCGTCTCGACGCATTTGCAGCCGGGGCGCGAGCCGATATGCTTCATGTCGCGAAACTCAATGCCGTTCGCCCTTCCGAGGATATCAAGCGTGACACAGCCCGACTCGCGTATGCCGTAGCTCGAATAATCGCGCTCGGACGCACAGGTCTGAAGGATGAGACCATGCTTTCTCGCGATACCTCCCATCCCCTCGGCGAGTCTCAGCTTGTCATCGATCGTCAGCTGTATGATCTCGGGCATATTGTACTCGAGCTTTTTATACATCTCGACAAAGCTGAAAATACAGCGATCGACAAAGGGGGATAGCTTCTCCGCCATGTATTCGAAGGTCGCAAGGTGAACCTCGACCGTATATTTCGAGGTCAGCAGCACCGGGTCGTATCTCCACGCCAGCCTTTCTCTTCCGACGAGCCGCGAAAGTGCCTTAAGCGTCTCTATGCTCTCGGGAATATCGGGAACGCCCGGCTCGACATCCCTTCCGTAGGCGGTGATGGTATAATGGAAATAGGTATTGAAGCGATCGGTTATCTCATTTATGCGCGAAAGTATCGGCGAATAATTTTTCGAGCAGAATATCACACAGTCGAGCTTTTCGGGCTTCAGCTCATAGCGCGTAACGCTTTCGGGATAGAGCGGATTTCGCGAGAGGACATAGCCCTCCTCAAAGCGTTTCAAGAGCCACCTTGAAAAATACTGAACGGTATCGGTCCGTGTTCCGGTGTTGAGTATCATTTCGGAATTCCTCCGTGAAAATGCAAAAGAAAAGCAAAAAAGCTCGGTAAAAACCGAGCTTTCTGGAGCTGCTAATCAGAGTCGAACTGATGACCTCATCCTTACCAAGGATGCGCT
>CAYRKS010000074.1:0-8790 GCA_964424855.1 uncultured Lachnospiraceae bacterium | reverse complement strand
CTCGTGGAGCGAAGCCTATACGCTTTACAACGGCAACGCAGGCGAGGTCACCGGACTCACCGCCGAGCTTTCGAACAACGGCACAGCGGCTGTTGCATTCTCGGTCGAAAAGGACACCTCGAGAAGCGATATCTATTACACCGTTGCGAACATCAATTCGAATGATTTCGAAAATGATGCCAAGACCATCTGCACCACCGACAGCTACTCCAACACCGATCCCAAGCTCACTACCGTAAGCTATGAGAATGATGAGCTGTTCGTACTCGGCTGGTCGAGCATCAACGAGATATCCGGAATACAGCAGCATGATGTCGGACTCCGCGCATTTGACAAGAGCGGCGCACCGAAGGACATTCTCCCCGAATCGCTCAGCGATCTCGTCTCGACCTCAAGCTTTGACGGCAAGTTCACCTTTGTAAAGGGCGCAGACACTCTCGATTCGCTCTCGATCCTCTGGAACGATGCGAAAGCGGGCAGTGAAAGCAATGACATAATCCGCGCAGTCAAGTTCGGACGCTACGGCACAAGCAAGAAATACAGCTCGTCCGCACCGATAGAGGTCGCTGCCCTTCCCGCAAACACCTCTCTCGACTCCTTCGACGCATACGCGATCGATCAGAGCGGCGAGACCATTAAGGCAGTAATTCAGGCAACTACTGTCAGCACCACCGAATTCGATACCGTAAATATCGAGTACACGATCGATGGAACGACCTACACCGAAGCAGCAAACATCCCTAAGGAGACCGTAAACCTCCTCAGCGCGACCGAAAGCTATGAGGACAAGGTAGAAGTGATCAGCACTACAGTTGACTTCTCGACTCTCGCTGTAAACAGCTATCTGCCGATCCCCTTCCTCATCAAGAACAGCGGCTTCAATCCCATAAGCTCGGCAACTATAAGCATCGGCGGCGAAAGCTACGAATTCAACGAGCTGTCGCTCCTTCCCAATCAGACCAAGACCCTCTCGGTCGCAGTCAAGACCGGTGATGTGATCGAAGACCTCGATTACACTCTCACCGCCAATTTCGACTCTCACGGAGATAAAACCGCCGACGGAACCGTATATCTCGACTACCCCGATATCGGTATCTCGTCTCTCAGAGTAACAAGCGAAGAGGAAGGCATCAGAACCCTTCTCGCAACACTTTACAATCAGTCCGCGGCAAGCCTTGCAAAGGCAGGTCGTCAGGTCATCCTCGGTGTATATTCCGATCCCGACTGCGAAAAGCCGATCGACGATAAATATTTCGAAAACGGAAATGATATCACTCTCAACGGTGATGCTCTCAGCTCGATCGACAACGGCGGCTACACTACCGAGATCAAGTTTGACCTTGGAAGCTATGTCAAGGACGCAGGCTTAGACGAGATCCCGTCCGAAGGCGTTACCATCTTTGTAAGGGCTCGAATCGAGGAGAACGGAAAGACGCGCAGCAGCGAACCGATCACTCTTCCCGAGGCTGACAGCCTAAACAATCAGAAAAACGTCACTCTCGACAGTCTTCTCACCCGAAACAGCGGCGAGATCACGACAATGACCGTCGAGCTTGAAAACGGTGAGACCACCACCGCAAGCTTCAACATTCGCAATAACTCGCTCCTTCCGCGCTCCTCGGGAAGCCTCACTGCCGCACTTCTCGACGATGACGGTTCGATCCTCGAAATAAAGAGCATCGGAAATATCGACCTCAACGGTGAAGAAGCACGCGAAATGAAGATAAGCTTCTCGAAGCGCGGCGCAAATGTTGCGATCAGCTACGGTGAAGCAGTCTCGACCGACAGCAGCAATGCAAAGCCCTCCGCAATAACCGTAAGCGGTCTTCCCGTAACGCTCGAGAGCTTTGATGAAAACAACCGCGCAACAGTCGCGGGAGTCGCAAACGGAAGCTACATCCTAAGCATCATCCCCGAAAACAGCTCCGCAACTATCAAGGTAAACGGCGAAAAGCTCGAAAACGGAATGACCGAGCTTGTCATCAACGGCTACGACGAGACCTTTGAGATAACGATAATCGCTCCGGACGGAAAGACCAAGTGCGAATATGAGCTCACTCTCAAGACCTCCGAGCCCTTCTACCCGATCATAATCTTCAACACACTGAGCTTTGAATCGAACGGCGGAAGCACGATAGAGCCGATACGCAAGTTCTACAGCTCGAGCATTTCGCTCGACGGATACATCCCGACCCGCGAAGGCTATGTCTTCACCGGTTGGTACTCCGACTCCTCGCTCACTACAAGGATAAGCGAAGTAAAGCTCATTAACGACATCACCGTCTATGCAGGCTGGAAGCCGATTGCGGTCGAGCCTCCGATCGAGCCTGTTGAGCCTGTTGATCCGATTGGGCCCATTCTTCCCGACCTTGACCCGGACATTATCGAAAATCCCTTTACCGACATTTTCGAGACCGATTGGTTCTACGGCGATGTTATGTACGCATACGCAAACGGACTCATGAACGGAGTTTCGACAACGACCTTTGCACCCGCGCTTTCGACGACTCGCGGAATGATCGTTACGATCCTGCATCGTCTCGAGGGCAAGCCGGCAGCTAAGTCGGAATGCAGCTTCGAAGATGTGAGACACGGCGAATATTACGAGGAAGCTATAGCGTGGGCGGCTGAAAACGGAATAGTCACCGGTCACGACAGCAAGACCTTTGCTCCCGATGACCCGATCACCCGTGAACAGCTCGCAGTTATACTCTACCGCTACGCAAAGCTCAAGGGCATAAATACCGACATAATGGACATTTCGACTGTTTTCACCTTCGATGATCTCGATGACATATCGAGCTATGCTTTCGACGCAATGCAGTGGGCGTGCGGTATCGGACTTATAAACGGTACGACTCCGACGACCCTCTCGTCTCAGGGCGAAGCTACCCGAGCTCAGGTCTCGGCTATCCTTCACAGATTCATAGGCTGACCCTTCATCCTATGCTCAAGTATATGCCGCAAGCCCGCGGCATATACTTCCGAGAGGCTTTGATGTCAAAGCCTCTCGGAAGCGAAAATCTTCAAGTAATTTATGCGAAACGGTACCGCAAGCTCAGCTTGCGGTACCGTTTTTTCTTTATCGCTATTATTTGCGGTCAAAGCTCGGATTTATCGCGAAGAAGTTCTTCGAGTTGAGCTGATCCTGAACGTGCCGCAGGCATTCGCCGAAACGCTGATAATGCACGATCTCACGCGCACGAAGAAATCTTATCGCGTCGTTCACATCGGGATCGTCGGAAAGTCGTAGAATATTGTCGTAGGTCGTTTTTGCCTTCATTTCCGCGGCAAGATCCTCGTGAAGATCGACTATCGGATCGCCCTTCACCTGCAACGCTCCCGCCGAAAACGGAACTCCCGATGCAGCCTGAGGATATATTCCGGTCGTGTGATCGACGAAATATGAGTCAAAGCCCTGCTTTGCGATCTCCTCGGGTGTGAGACCGCGCGTGAGCTGGTAGACGATACTGCCGATCATTTCAAGATGTCCGAGCTCCTCGGTTCCGATGTCGGTCAGCGCGCCCTTTACCGCCGCATAGGGCATACTGTATCTTTGGCTGAGATATCGAAGTGACGCACCAAGCTCTCCGTCGGGTCCTCCGTACTGCGTTATTATGATCTTCGCAAGCTTCGGATTCTTGTTCCTTATCCGCACGGGATACTGAAGCTTCTTCTCATAGCTGAACATTTCTCATCCCTCCATGCCTTCGGTATCGTTTGCCTCAGGCTGCCACGGCCACGGATCATCGATCCAGCTCCAATGCGTGCCGCTCTCCTCCGATCGGCACTGACAGCCGTTTTGTGAATCGGGCAGAGACTCGAGCATCGTGCAGAGCCGACGATATGCCGCGAGAGCCTTTTCATCGTTCGGGTGTGTGTCAAGATAGAGCCTCAGCTCCCAGACCGCAAAGGGAACCGCCCAGCGGTCGATCGGACGTTTTTCGTTATTTTCCATTGCAGCCTCCGCTTATCGTGCAGCCCTTAAAGGGCTTGTCGAGCTCGGGAAAAAGCGTTCCGCTCTTCAAAGCGGCTTCGGGCGAATAGGTCGCGTCAAGCTCCTGCCACGGCACATATGCCATTGCTATCGGAAAGCCCTCGGGAAGCTTAAGCCCCCGTATCGTTTCGTTCATGCGATATTCCTCACATTCTTGTGGATTTCTGACCGCGTGATGTCCAAAGCAAAGAATAAAACAGCTGCGGTCTTTAACAGTATATGAAAAGCCCTCTCGGCGGACAATTTTATTAAAAGCAAAAAGCGGCGATAACGCTCGATAGACTCATATGCCCGAGCTCATCGGTAGCAAATCGCGAACTTGTGACAGAAAAATATTTTTTCGAAATCAAAAAATCGACCCATGCCGATAAGCATGGATCGATCGGATCATATTTTTGTTTGACGGCTCAGAAGCTTATCACCTCGCCCGGCTTCATGCTGAAGCGTCTCAGCTCATCGCCGAAGCGAAGCTCACACTCTCCGCCGCGCTCGCTTTCAACCGTGCAGGAAGATAATCTTCCATTCTTCCATTCCGCCGAGATGACGAAGCCTCCGCGCGCTCTGAGACCGCTGAAGCTTCCGTTTGCCCATGCCGACGGGAGAGCCGGCAGAAGCCTTATAAAGCCCTCGTGGCTCTGTAGCAGAAGCTCTGCTATTCCCGCCGCTCCGCCGAAGTTTCCGTCGATCTGGAAGGGCGGATGCGCATCGAAAAGGTTAGGATAGGTCGATCTTGAAAACAGTGCCGAAATGTGCGAATATGCCTCATCTCCCATTCCGAGCCGCGCATAAAAGTTTATTATCCACGCTCGACTCCAGCCCGTGTGACCGCCGCCCGATGAGAGCCGACGCGCGATCGATATCTTCGCCGCCTCAAAAAGCTCGGGAGTCTTCGACTCGGTGATAAGATTCGACGGATGAAGTCCGTAGAGCATAGAGAGATGCCGATGCCCCGGCTCGGTCTCCTCAAAATCTCCCTGCCATTCCATTATCTGCCCGTGCTTTCCGATGCTTATCGGCACGAGACGCTCGCGTGTGCTTTTTAATCTCTCGATAAGCTCCTTGTCCTCACCGAGCAGCTCTGCCGAGGCGATCGTGTTTGTGAAAAGCTCGTAAAGGATCGAGTTGTCCATTGTCGGTCCGGCGCAGATTGCGACCGTTTCGCCGCTTTCGGGATCGCGATAATGATTCTCGGGCGAATTTGACGGCGCGGTCACGAGATATCCGCTCGTCGGATCCTCGACCAAAAATCCGAGGAAAAATTCACAGGCGGAGCTAAGTACCGGATAATATTCGCGTAAAAATTCGATATCTCCCGAATAAAGCCAATGCTCGAAGATATGCTCACAGCACCATGCGCCGGCACACATAAAGCTTCCCCACGAAAAGCCGTCTCCCGGTGCGGTAAAGCCCCACGGATTTGTTATCGTGTGCGCGACCCAGCCGTCAAGACCGTAGCAGACATTCGCCGTGCTTTTTCCATGCTCGGCGAGGAATTTAATATAGCGCAAAAATACCTCATGACACTCGGGAAGACGAGTCACCTCGGAGAGCCAGTAGTTCATCTGGATATTTATATTGATGTGATAATCCGCCGACCAGATCGTGTTGTAATCGTTTGTCCATATGCCCTGAAGATTTGACGGAAGTATGCAGCTTCGGCTCGAGGAGATGAGAAGATAGCGTCCGTAGTTAAAATACAGCTCCGAGAGCGAGGCAAGAGCCGAAGCGTCCCCCTTGTCTGCCGCGCTCAAAAGCTCATCGGTCGGAAGACTGCAAGCCTCACCGAGGCTTATCGTCGTACGGCTCATAAGCTCATTTACCCGCTCTGACGAGGAGCTTTTCGCCAGATCGAAATCGATATTCGCGGCGGCTTCGACGGTACTAATTGCTTCCTCGAGCGGATCGATATCGATAAGCCTATCGGACGAATAATTCGTCCGCACGCTGACATAAAAGCGCAGCTCTTTTTCAACTTTGACCGATTTTATCGCCGCCGCGAAGCTGAGACCGTGCGGAAAGCTGCCCTGCATTTTTATCATGCCATCAACGCTTTCTATCACCGCCTCCTCGCGTCTGAACGAAAGCTCAGCATCAAAATCCGAAGCAGAGCTTATCCTTCCGCAAAGACAGCCAAGCTCTTCACTGATAAAATATTCGTGACGAAAGCTCTTTCCATCGCGCAGATAGCTCACCGCTGCCACTCCCGAAAATAGGTCAAGCGTCCGAGAATACTCGGATATCTCGCCTTCGCCGAGGTGTATAAACAGATCGCCCGCCGTCTGATAGCTACCGTAGGGCAGATCCTTCGCCTTTATGCTGCTTGAGCCGCCGCCAAAGCCGCCGCAGACAAAATATTTGTTCGCAAGTCTCTCAGCTTCACTGAGCTTTCCCGAAAATATCAGACTGCGTATCTCATCGAGATGGCGAGCGCACTCGGGATTGTCGGCATAGGGATCCTTCCATCCGCTCCAAAGTGTTTCTTCATTCAGTTGGAGCTTTTCGGTTCCAGCACGACCGTAAACCATTGCACCAAGCCGTCCGTTTCCGAGCGGAAGTGCATCCGTCCAGACCCTCGCGGGAGTTGTATATAAAAGCTGCGAATTTTTCATAAGATTAGCTTGCGGGCTTGAAACTGTTTTTCATGCCCGTCCTTTCGGCATTATTTGCAAACAACCGATCGATCACGCGCCTTTTAAGGTCAATATCGTACAAATCATAGGATCGGTGTTTTTTCATTCTTTATTATAGCACAGCCAATGAAGATTGTCAAGCATAAAAATCAAAATCTTGAAATAGTACAAAAAAATCGCCTTAAAATGTATATTTACATTGTAAGCGATCCGTGATATAATATTATCATCAAAGGGTGAAAACGATCACGAAGGCAAAAATATTTGTTGCAGCGAAGATTAAAAGCACCCGAATTTTGGAGGCAAAATATGAAGCTTAAAAGAATCGCAGCCATTGGCGCGGCCGCACTCACACTGTCATCGACTATGGTAGGCGTATCGGCGAAGGGACTCGAGCTTTCCGCCGCATACGGAACTCCGAAGCTTGACGGCAAGCTCGATGCTGCTTATAAAAACAGCACTACCTACGAGGTAAAATACTCGGGTGACGCATCCTATTCGACCGCGAAGTTCTATTACCTCTGGGACGAAAACTCACTTTACATCTACGCGGATGTCACCGATGACACACCATCGACAAAAGCAGACACGACAAAGCTTGGCGACATTTGGAAGACCGACTGCATCGAGTTTGGCGTGAACCTGATTCCCGATGAGATCGGAGACCCGCATAAGGTATCGAAGGGCGGAGTTTGGCTCGCAGCTCTGCTTTACGGTGAAGATGTTGACAAGTACGGCGCGCTTTCCGAGCTCGATAACTTCGCTGAGAAGATGGAGTGCATAACCGCGACCACCGACAACGGCTGGGCAGTTGAAATAAAGCTACCGATCTTCGGAGATGCAAGCGGTGTCAATCCCAAGGCAGGAGACAAATTCGGAGTTTACGGCATTCTTCACAACGACACCGATAATGATAATGCCCGCAACTCGATAACATGGCACAACAGCGACAACACCGGCGCAAACTATGACACCTCACTTATGGATTACATCGTCCTCGGTGAAAAGCCCGCAAAGAAGGCTGAGACCACTGCGGCTCAGACCGTCGATCCCATCGTCCTCTCTCTGCTCGGTGCGGCAGCAGCATTCGTCGGAATTAAGGCAAAGCGCAAGTAATCAAACTTTTTCATAGCAAAAGCCTTTTCAAAATATCAGCACCCGCGCAAAATGCGGGTGCTGATATTTCTATATTTTTTGCTCCTTAAGCCAATTGAGCGGTGAAGCTCCGGTGTACTTCTTAAATACACGAGAAAAATACGCGATGTCGTCAAATCCGGATATCTCAGCGATCTCATTGACAGTACACTTTGTGGAGACGGCGCGGCTGAGAAGCATCGACTTGGAATTTTCGATTCGAACAAAATTAAGATATTCTACCGGGGACATCCCGGTGGCTTTTTTGAAAAGCGATGCAAAATATACCTTTGACAGCGGAACATCATCGTAAATGCGATTTATATCGAAGCACGAGTCGGAAAAATTATCGAAGATCATCGCAGTTGCTTTATCGACAAAAATATCAGTATCATCCACCGGATTTTTCGCCTTTATGAGTTCAAAAATAAGCTCTACAATCAAGCTGAAAATATCAGCCGAATTCTCGGAACGATTAAAATAATGATACCTCAGCTGAGCAAAAAGCGTTTCCATTTCGTGATTTATGTGATCCGAATATACGATAGGCTTTGTCGGCGGTTCAATATTGGTCAGAAAATATATATTTGAAAACGAGGTATCGGTAAATTCCGCGTGCGGAACGTGAGGAGGTATGACGAGAAGCATATGGGCATTGAAAGGAAATTCCTCGTTTCCGCAAACATATGTTCCGTTTCCGCTTGAAAAATATATAAGCTCGGTAAACTCATGGTCGTGAAAGCTCGACCCCTTCGAAGCATCGAATCGAGTCCCCATTGAGATTACTTTGATAGCTTTATCTGCCAAAAATCCACATCCTCTCAGCTTTTTCAATTACAATCATATTACATTTTGCAAAAAAGTCAATAAAAACAAAAAAGAGACCCGACTATCAGGTCTCTTCAAATGTTCATTGAAAACCAAACAAAGCAAAGGGAGTAAATCGAACTCACGAAACTCAAGCTTAATCAAAGCTTGAAGTTCAAGCACTCGGTCTATTAGTATCATTCAGCTGAACACATTACTGTG
>CAYRKS010000073.1:0-8849 GCA_964424855.1 uncultured Lachnospiraceae bacterium | reverse complement strand
CGATAATCGCCGGATTTCAGATTTCCGAGTCTTATGTCTCCGATAGCGACTCTGGTAAGGCGTATCACCTCGAGACCGCACTTTTCGCACATCTTGCGTATCTGACGATTTCGTCCCTCGTAAAGCTCCATTCGAAGCGTCGTAGTCTCGTGACGCGGATCGTTTTTCATCGTCAGCACCGAGGTGGCGACCGGAAGTATCTCGTAGCCGTCAAGCTCCATCGGTGAGCTGAGCCTTTTGAGCATATCGCGATCCACCTTGCCCTCGACCTCGACATTGTATATCTTCGGTATCTCGTGCTTCGGGTGAGTCAGCTTGTTCGTGAGATCACCGTCATTGGTGAGCAGAAGCAGACCGTCCGAATCCATGTCGAGCCGTCCGATCGGGTATATCCGCTCGTTCACGTCAGAAACGAGATCGAGAACGGTCTTCCGTCCGCGCTCATCGCTCGCCGTCGTGACATAGCCGCGCGGCTTGTTCAGCATTATGTAGACCATCCGCTTGAAGCCTCTTCCGACAACTCTGCCGTTGTACTTCACCTCATCGACCTCGGGATCGACCTTCTGACCGATCTCGGCGCGAACACCGTTCACGAGGATCGTTCCGCGCATTATCTCCTTCTCCGCCGCACGCCGACTCATTACTCCTGCGTCCGAGAGAAATTTTTGTAATCTTTCCTGCATTATATGTCCCGCCCCGGCAAAGCCGGGGCTTCCTTTCTTTACTTATCAGAGTCCGGCAAAAAGGCGCAAAGCCGCTCTAATCATCCGAATATCCGTCTGAAAAAGCCTTTGTCGTATTCGAGCCGTCCGACCGTTTCGGCGGCGGCAAGCGGCACCTCACCGATACTCTCGCCCTCGACCTCGAATATTATCCGACCGACGACCTCGCCCTCCTTCGCTCCGCCCCAGATATAGTGCGGAAGCTCGATTCGCCAGACCGCACTCGGTGTGTCGCGCGGAAGACAGAGCGTCAGACCCTCGGTGTTTTTTATCATGATCTCATTTTTCTCGCCGCCGATACAGGGCAGGATGAAGACCGAATCGCCCGCATTTATCAGACATCTTGACTCGAGCAGCCCAAAGCCGCGGTCGAGCAGTGCCTTGTGATCGTTCCAATCATCGGGTGCATTCAGCGTCACCGCTATAAGCTTTACCCCCTCGCGCTCGGCAGCCGAGACAAGACAATGTCCGCTCTGTCGCGTGTAACCGGTCTTGATCCCGATCGCACCGTCATAGAGCTTGAGCAGCTTGTTGTGGTTCAGCAGCCCGCGGGTCTCGTCTCCGACCGATATCGAGCGTCGATAGGTCGAAACTATCTCGCAAAATTCGGGAGACCTCAGCGCGTATGCCGCGAGCTTCGCAAGCTCGCGCGCTGTCGTGTAATGCTCCTCCTCGTCAAGTCCGTGCGGATTTGTGAAATGCGTGTCCGAAAGCCCCAGCTCCACCGCCTTCAGATTCATCAGCTCGGCAAAGCCCTCTATCGAGCCGCCGACCTCTATGGCGATTGCCGCTGCCGCATCGTTCGCGCTCTCGAGCAGAAGTGCCCAGATAAGCTCCTTCAGCGTCAGTAGGTCACCCTCTTTAAGATATATCGACGAGCCCTCGACTCCGACCGCTTCGCCCGAGACCGATATCGTCCGATCGAGCTCACCGCTCTCAAGAGCGACCAGAGCCGTCATTATCTTTGTCGTACTCGCCATGTGTCGGCGCAGATCGGCGTTTTTTTCGTATATCACACGCCCGCCGACAGCATCTATCAGGATAGCCGATTCGGCACTTATCGAAGGCTCGGGCGAAAGCTCGAGCAAAGCCTCGACCGCCTTTTCATCGGTCTTGACCGATTCTTCGCCTTTCTTCATTCCGAACGCGCTCCCGGCAAATATTGCCGCACAGAGGAGCGCGGCAATCGTTTTTGAAATTTTTTTACGCATAAAAGCCCACCTCTCGTGAGAATTTGCAATCGACGCTCGGGATATGTCCTCCCAAAGCTCTCAGCATATGATCTCAACGATAGTTTTCACGAAATGCGGGATATTATGCGGCTTTCGACCGCAAAGCTCGTCGGCTATATATCCGAAGCTTATTTCTCGGCTGCTTCCGTGTTCTCCTCGGAAGCTTCCTCGCTCTGCTTTCCGTCCTTTTTGAATATCGCGGCGATTTTCGAGATCACATCGGGCGAACGCTCGATAAGGTTCGAGATCGATTCGATCTTGTCGTTTCCGGGAGCGGCGGCTCCGACATTGAGCAGAGTCACGTTTCCGTCGGGCGCGACCACCAAAAAGCCGACGGGATTAACCGTAACTCCGGTACCGCCGCCTCCGCCGAAGTTGGTCTGGAGCTGCGAGGGCTTCTGAGACGCATCCGCGACTCGCTTCATGTTCTTTCCGAGATAATCGAGTCCGCCCGAGGCAAAGCCGACCATCACCTTCGAGACCGGGATTATGGTCGTTCCCGAGGGAGTCGTTATCGGCGTTCCGATTATCGTGTTGGCATCGACAACCTGCTTGATCTCCTCAAGCGATGCCTGGATTATTTCGGTGAGCTTGTTTTCTGCCATTTTTTGACCCTAACCTTTGAAAAGGTTTCCTTTCCGCCCCTTTTCGGAGCCTTGTTTTTTAATTATGCGCGACGAGCCTTTTAAGCCGCTTCAGACCTCATCGCCGTCTCTCTTCAGATATTCGACAGCGGCGCGTATCGCCATATCGAACAGCTGCCAGAGCATGAACGAAAATCTGAGATCGATATCGACGCTCGGCTTTTCCGCGAGGTAATCGGGAACTATCGTAAATTCGCTCTGCGAGGTCGTTTTCAGCGTTCCCGACGAGACGAGCAGTGCGTAAAGGTCCTGCGCCGCGCCGATCGAAGCTCCCCAAAGTATCGCGGTCAGTGCCGCGTCTCCGGTCGCTATCCGTATGTTTATCCTGCGAAGGTCGATACGAAGGTGCTTTCCAAAGCGTTTCAGAAATACTCCGACCACCCGCGCAAGCTTTGAAATAAGTGCCGGGATGTCGCGCTTTTCCTCGGTCTCGTCATTTTTGACGCTCGAAGCCTTCGCACCCCTTTTTTCATCCCGAGCCGACGAGCTTTTTTTCGAATCCTTTTTGCTTTTGCGCTCCTCCGAGCGTTTTTCCCTCTCGAGACGCTTTTTGAATTTGTCTGTACGATAGTCCGAGAGCTTCAGAGTCTTTTCCTTCGTCGGAAATATTTTTATCCTTATAAATCCGACTCCGGCGATCAGCGAAAGCTCCTCCCCGACTCCGATGCGCACCGAGACGCGCAGACAGAGGATCGCTGCCAATATTATCGCCGCTATTAAAAATCCCATGCCTTTGCCTCCGATACCCGAGCGTTACTTCTGCTCCGAAGGCTCGGTCTTGAGCTCCACCGCTCCGAAAAGCTCGACCGGCGGAAGCTCGGAGAGCGAATTCAGTCCGAACACTCGAAGAAAATCGTCGGTCGTTCGGTAAAGCGACGGATGACCGGGCGCGTCGAGTCGTCCGCAGACCTCGATGAGCTTCTTGTCGATCAAATTATTGACCGCATAGGAGGAATCCATTCCGCGAAGCTGCTCGATGTAGGAGCGCGTCACAGGCTGATGATATGCCACTATCGCCAACGCCTCCATAGAGCTGCGCGAGAGATTTCCGCCGCGCTTTACTCCGAGCACGTCGCGTATGAGATCGATATGCTCCTCCTTTGTGCAGAGCTGACAGGAATCCTCGTAGACCATAAGCGATATCCCGCGCTCGTCATAGTCGCCCTTCATATCGTCCGCCAGAGCCTTGACCTTCGAAATTTCGAGCTTCAAGGCGTTCGAAAGCTTTTCGAAGCTCACCGGATATCCGGCGGCAAATAGTATCGCCTCGAGCGCGGGCTTTAATTTTTCAGACTCCACCGACCGAAGCCTCCTTTCTGCGATTTAATGTTACCGCGTAGTCGTGCGGTCCCTCGTCAATGCTGTATTCGCCGACCGGGCGCAGCGTGACGCGGTTCTTTTTGATAAGCTCGAGCACCGCGAGAAAGGTCGCGATAAGCTCGCTTCGGGTCTCTGCGGTCAAGAGTATCGAGGTGTAAAGCGTTTCGCCGTGCTTTACCAGATATCTTATGACACCGTATATCTTTCCCGCGACCGGGACTATCGGCGCACGGAGTATCCTTTCAAAGGGCTGCTCGGCAAGCGTTTTGTTTATCTTCTCGACCTGTGCTTTGTCAAGTGAGCGCATGACCGAGAGCATCGCGCGGCGAAGTGCCTCCGCCGACTGCGGCTCGAGCCTTCCGTTGTCGGGACGAACCTCGTCGGTATCCTTCGCGATACGCCCCGAAAAGTCCTCGAACTGCCCAGAGAGATATTCCGCCGCCGCCTTCATTCGGCTGTATTCGGCGAGAGCCTCGGCAAGCTTTGCGCGCGGATCCTCGGTCATTTCGGTCTTTGGAAGGAGCATTTTGCTCTTTATGAGCATCAGCTCGCTCGCCATGACGATAAATTCTCCCGCGACCTCCATGTCCATGCGCTTCATCTCGTCGATGTACTCCATGTACTGCTCGAAGATCAGCGCGATCGGAATATCGGTTATCTGAACCTTGTTTTTTTCGATCAGCCGCAGCAGTAGCTCGAGCGGTCCTTCAAAGACCTCGAGCTTGTAGGTAGGATTCTGATTTTCCATATTCACAATTCACAGCACCAGCTCGATGAGCCACAGCATACCGTTCGATATCGCGTCGGCGGCAAGCGAGAGCGGCGTGTCGAGAAGTCCGAGGCAGATCACCAGCATGAGAGCGAGGGATATGTAACGCTCGTACTTCATAACACCGAAATAGAGCTTGTCGGGCAGGATCGAATAAAGCACTCTCGAGCCGTCGAGCGGCGGCACGGGGATGAAATTAAAGACCGCCAGCGTGAGGTTCATGTAGTGGAACATATAAACAAAGCGGATGAACGCCATTATCAGATTGTACTGAAATTCGGTGTTTATCGCTATCGTCTCGTTTCCGATGAGCTTTATGAGTATCGCATACGGGATCAGTATCACAAAGGCGAGCAGTATGTTCGCGATCGGACCTGCGAGTCCGGTAAGTGCCATGTCGCGCCTCGGATGCTTGAAATTGCGTGCATTTACCGGAACGGGTCGCGCCCAGCCGAAGCCGAACAGCAGCATACAGAGAAAGCCGACCGGATCGAGGTGTGCAAAGGGACTGAGCGAGAGCCTTCCCCTCTCCTTTGCCGTGGTGTCACCGAGCTTCATCGCCATCCAGCCGTGCGCCGCCTCATGGAAGGTCAGCGAGATCAGAACGATTACTAAGCTCGTGAGTATCAGTATCACGCTCTCGCCGAGATTTGAAAAATCGAGCTGCTTCAGCATTTCGGAAGCTCCGAAAGGACAGCCTTTATGCAATCCTCCCTGCCCTCGCCGTTGAGCGCGGAAAAGGGGATTATCTTGGTTCCGGGACGAACGAGCGGATGCTCCGAGAGAGCCGCAAGTGCGGCGGCGCGCTCGGTCTTGTTCAGCTTGTCCGCCTTCGTCGCGACTATGAAATAGCGGATATCGCTCTGATCCATAAAGTCGAGCATCATCTCATCGTCCGCCGTCGGACCGACCTTGAGGTCGATGAGCTGTGCGACCGCGGTCATCTTACCCGATGTGAAATAGGAGTCGGTGAGCTTCGACCACTTCTCCTTGTCGGCGGGCGCGCGCTTTGCAAAGCCGTAGCCCGGCAGGTCAACGACATAGAACCTTTTGTCGATCTGATAAAAATTTATCGTTATGGTCTTTCCGGGTGAGCCGGATACCCGCGCAAGGCTCTTTCGCCCGACGAGCTTGTTGAGGAGCGAGCTTTTTCCGACATTCGACCGTCCCGAAAGCGCGATCTGGGGAAGTCCGTCTCTCGGGAACTGCTTTTCGAGACCGGCGGTCATCGTGAGCTCGCAGTTGTTGAAATTTATCGCCATTTTTGATCCTTTCTTTCGAAATCGGGCTGAAAGGCGGTATCGTCTTCGATACCCGCCCCGCGGCATTTTGCTTCGAGCAGCTGCCGCGCCCCTTTTTCGTTATCGCAGTGTCACTGCCCTGTGATCGAGGTCACGGGCTGAACAACGCCGATTCCCGTCAGCTCGGGGATAACCCCCACCGCCTCGATCGGACGCACGAGCGCGAGCTTCAATACCTCGTCCGCAGTCTTTACCGGAACGAATTCGAGCGATTCGCGAACTATCGGGTCGATCTCCTCGAGATCGGGGAGATTTTCCTCGGGAATCAGCACCGTGCGGACACCTGCGGCATATGCGGCGAGAGTCTTTTCGCGAAGACCGCCGATGGCAAGGACTCGTCCGCGAAGCGTGACCTCTCCGGTCATCGCTATGTCGCGGCGCACGGGAAGCCCCGAAAGCGCACTCGCGATCACCGTCACCATCGTGACTCCGGCAGAGGGACCGTCCTTCGGGACGGCACCCTCGGGAACATGGATATGTATGTCGCGTTTCTTGTAAAATTCGGGGTCGATGCCGTACTCCTTCGCCCTCGAACGGACGAACGAGAGCGCGATATGCGCCGATTCCTTCATGACATCGCCGAGCGAACCGGTCAGCTCGAGCTTTCCGCTGCCCTCAAAGGTCAGAGCCTCAAGGCGGAGCATATCACCGCCGACCGAGGTGTAGGCAAGACCGTTCACGACACCGACCTGATCCTCATCGAATATACGTTCGGGACGGAGCTTTCTCGCACCGAGGTAATCCTTTATGTCGGAGTCCGAAATGCTGACCGACTTCATATCGGGATTTTCCACCAGCTTTTTCGCCGCCTTTCGGCAGAGCGAGGCTATCGTTCGCTCGAGATTTCGAACTCCCGCCTCACGGGTGTAATAATCGATAAGCTCCAATATCGCATCGTCGGATATGCGAAGCTGACGGCGGTTGAGTCCGCAGGTCTTAGCCTGCTTTGCTATCATGTGATTTTTCGCGATCGAGAGCTTTTCGTGGCGGGTGTAGGTCTTCATCTCGATTATTTCCATGCGGTCGATGAGCGGACGCGGCACCTCCTCAAGGCTGTTTGCGGTCGCGATGAACATACACTCCGAAAGATCTATCGGCAGCTCCATATAGTGGTCGCGGAACGCCTTGTTCTGCTCGGGATCGAGTACCTCGAGAAGTGCCGAAGCCGGGTCGCCGTTCACGCCCTGCGCAAGCTTGTCGATCTCATCGAGAAGAACGACCGGATTTCGAGTCCCCGCCTGAGTGAGTGCGGCGACTAAGCGTCCGGGCATCGCGCCGATGTAGGTCTTTCTGTGACCGCGTATCTCCGCCTCATCGCGGACTCCTCCGAGCGAGACGCGGACATATTTTCTTCCCGTAGCACGGGCGATAGACGCGCCGATCGAGGTCTTTCCGACACCGGGAGGACCCACGAGGCAGATTATCTGGGTCTTGAGATTGGGCGAGAGCTGTCTGACCGCCAAAAATTCGAGTATGCGCTCCTTGACCTTTTCGATACCGTCGTGATCCTCATCGAGTATCTTTTTCGCGCGCGCGATATCGGCGCGATCCTTTGAGAGCTTCATCCACGGGAACTCGAGCATGGTGTCTAGCCAGTTTCGCGACACCGACGACTCGGCAGAGCCGAAGGGATTCTTCGACATACGCGCAAGCTCCTTGTAGAGCTTATCGGCGACCTCCTCCGGGAGCTTTGCCGAATCGATGCGCTGTCTGTAGTCGTTTATCTCCGAGCCGCCGTCCTCGCCGAGCTCGTTTTTTAATATTTTCAGCTGCTCGCGAAGCACGTATTCGCGCTGATTTCGGCTCAGACGCTCCTGCACCTTTGAATGGATATCCATCTCGGTCGAGAGGAGCTGCTGCTCGTCGTACATCATCGATATGACCGTCTGGATACGCTTCATCGGGTCGAAAGCCTCGAGCACCTTCTGCTTGTCGCTCGGACGCACCAAAATGTGGCAGCCGATGAAATCCGAGAGCAGTCCGATGTGGTCGATCGACTTCACCGCCGCCGTCACATCCTCCGAGAGCTTCGGCATATATTCGACCAGCTTTTCAAACGCCGCGACTGCCTCGCGCATATAGGCCTCGCCGCGAAGTCCGCCGTTGTCGGCGGCATGAGTCAGCTTTACGAGCAGCTCTGCGGTGAGAAGCTCTCCCTTCTTGGTGTATCCGGTCGCCGAAGCGCGGTTCAGACCCTCGACTATTATCCTGCGGGATTTTTCGCTTATTCGTATCGTCTGCTTTATCTTTGCGATACAGCCGATCTCGTGAAGGTTATCGACCGTTGCCTTATCGGCAGCGAAATCCTTCTGCATGACGAAAAAGGCTACCCCGTCATGCTTTGCCGCTTCATCGAGTGCTGCCATCGCCGACGTACCGCTTATCTCCATGCTGACCGAGGTCTGCGGGAATATCACGACTCCCCGAAGCGGGACGGCGGGGAGCGTGGTCTTATCTATTTTTTCAATATATTCTGACACTTGTAAGTCATTCCTTTCGTAGAAACACAGTCGCGGCAAAGCCTGAAAAGCCGAAAATAGCCCCGACTGTCGATACCCTTGCCCCGCACTCATGCAAAAATCAGGCATTATGCGAGGTTATAGACGTACCTAATTATATTATACCACATCGGAGGATTTTTTTCCACTGTAAATGCTCATTTTTTAAGAATATTTAATATTTTGTATACATTTCGAGCCTTCGGTGAGAGAAAAAAGAAAAAACGGCTGATGCGCGTTGATATCATGAGCTTGATATTCCGCAAAGCCGCTTTCTTATTTATATAATTTATATAACTGTAAATTATAAAAATTTGCTGTCCCTGCCGCCGTTTAGCTTAGGCAGACCGGGTAACTAATATT
>CAYRKS010000072.1:0-8928 GCA_964424855.1 uncultured Lachnospiraceae bacterium | reverse complement strand
CGAGCTTTTCCTTAGTCATATTGATAAGACCGGTAGCCGAGGAATATGCCTCCCAGCAGCCCTTGCGTCCGCAGGAGCAGGGACGTCCGTTATGCTCGATAACGATGTGACCGAGCTCTGCGCCGGCATAGTTGAAGCCGGAATAGATCTTGTGGTCGATTATGATGCCGCCTCCGACACCTGTGCCGAGGGTGATCATTACCGCATCGGCGACGCCCTTTGCGGCGCCGGCAACAGCCTCGCCCTTTGCAGCGGCATTTGCGTCGTTCTCAACGAGGACCTTCTTTACCGGGATATACTTCTTGAGGGTATCCGCGATCGGGAAGGCAGCGAAGGGAAGGTTGTTTGCGTAAACTACGACTCCGTTTACAGGGTCGATAGCTCCGGGGGAAGCGATTCCGACATACTCGATGTCGTTAAAGGTGAGCTTTGCGTCCTCAACGAGCTTCGCACAGAGCGCGCCCATATCCTTTATGATCTCCTCCGCGCTGCGTCCTGCGACATTGGTCGGGATGCTGCCCTTTGCTACGATCTTGTAGCTCTCGTCAACGATACCTGCGGCGATATTGGTTCCGCCGAGGTCAACACCTATATAGTACATTTTTCCATACCTCACAATAAAAATTTTCAATGATTTTCGGACGATTTTTTCGTCCTACTTATATTATAAAGTATTTTTTCGAAAATGTCAAGTATTTCGGCGATAGTTTATAAAATAATTACGATAAATCGCTGATTTGAGCTTCAAAAAATCCGATTTTGCGGCTTGACAAAAATTTTCGTATGTGCTATAATAGATTTATTCAACGCCGCCTCGGTCTGAGGCGGCTGAGAACATAATAATCGCGGATAAATATTATCGCAAGGCTTTTAATATAATTTGATCCGTACCGATCGGGTACGAGGGAAAGGAAAAAATATGAAGCTTGGAGAGATTTTCAAAAACGGCATGGTTTTCCAAAGAGGAAAGCCGATACGCATATTCGGCGAATCCGAAGGCTCGGTGCTGCTCGAATTCAACGGAAAGGGGACGGCGGTCGATGGCGGAAAATGGGTCGCCGAATTTCCGTCGGAGGAGGCGGGCGGTCCGTATGAGCTGATCGCGATCGGAGACGGCGAGGCGATCATCCTCTCGGATATTTATGTCGGCGAGGTGGTACTCTTCTCGGGGCAGTCAAATGTCCAGTTCAGAATGAACGAGGAGATAACTCCCAAGGAGGATTATTACGACGATGAGCTGCTCAGAATATTCGTTTCCGAGCGTCTTGAAGAGGGCGAGCCGCTCAAGCCTTCGGACGGATGGGTCAGCGCAAAATGCGAAAATATCGACAGCTGGTCGGCTCTGGCATATCTTGTCGGGCGCGGACTGAGAAAAAAATGCGGAGTCGCGGTCGGAGTCGTTGCCTGCTCACAGGGCGCATCCTATATCCAGAGCTGGATAGACGAAAAAAGGCTGATCGGAAGTGAGCTCGATCTTCCCGAAGAAAAATGCGGCTTTAATGAAAAGCATCCGATGTACGGCACATATGTGAAGTGGAATCAAAAGGGAAAGCTCTATCATTTCATGCTCGAGCGGCTTATGCCTTATTCGCTCGGCAGGGTGGTCTGGTATCAGGGCGAGAGCAACAGCTCGGTCGCAGAGGGGGAGATATACGACAAGCTACTCGAGCTGATGATCGATTGTTGGCGCGAGGCGTTTCTCGATCCGTCGCTCGGCTTTATCGTCGTTCAGATCGCCGACTATATCCATGCCGAAAAGAACGGCTGGAAGGCTGTCCAGGATGCACAGCTGCGCGCGGGAGAGCTTTCGGGCGTTGATACAGTCATCTGTGCTGATATCTGCGAAAACGATGATATCCATCCGAAGACAAAGTGGAAGCTGGCAGAGCGTATAGTCGAGCTTTTACCCTGAGTCAGCACGCGAATAAATCGAAATTTCAAGCTCGTAACAGAGCGGAAAGGAATAATTTTAGAAATGAAGGTATTACTTATAAACGGAAGCCCTCACGAAAAGGGCTGTACATTCACCGCACTCTCGGAGGTCGCCTCCGAGCTTGAGAAGAAGGGGATCGAAAGTGAGATATTCTGGCTCGGTACAGAGCCGATACGCTCATGTCTCGGCTGCGGCAGCTGCCGCGCGGGAAACGGCTGCGTTTGGTCGGCAAAGGATGAGAACGACAAGGTAGCGATCTGCCGCGAAAAGCTTTCGGAGATCGACGGTATCATCGTCGGCTCGCCGGTGCATTACGCGGGTGCCTCGGGACAGATAACCTCCTTCCTCGGACGGCTCTTTTATTCGAGCGGCTCACTGCTTCAGGGAAAGCCCGCTTCGGCGGTCGTGTCCTGCCGACGCGGCGGAGCGTCCTCGGCGTATGAGCAGCTTCTCAAGTATTTCCAGATGAGCAATATGCCGGTAGTGACCTCGCAGTATTGGAACCAGGTACACGGAAACAACCCCGATGAGGTCAGACGCGATGAGGAAGGTCTTCAGACCATGCGAACTCTCGCCGACAACATGGCATGGATGCTTTATTCTATAAAGGCGGCGGGACTTCAGCTCCCCGAGCGCGAGCCGAGACTCAGAACGAATTTTATAAGATAAATCCAAAGCGGTTGAACCGATTTTGAGTGCAGCAGAGAGCATAAGACAGCACCCCCAACGCCGAGAATTTCTCGTCGTTGGGGGCTTTGATATTCTTTACAGGTAACAGCGTTCATACCTTCGAAGGTTGCCTCGTGTCTACAGTGTCACCACATTCTGCTGCGGATTCGCGAAGCTACCCTGACCCACGGAAACCGATAGTAGAAGTAATACGGCGAAAATCCAAAGTCGTCCGTGTTATTTTGATGCGGAGCGTCGCACCTGTTCTCAACTGCGGCAGGCGCATGATCGGCTGTCTTATCGGTAGAGCTTTTTCCGTCACCGCACGATACCGTACCTATGAGCACAGCTCCGAAAAGAAGCAGTGTTAACAAACGTATTGATTTCATATTTGCCTCCCATTAAAGTGTTAATATTATAGCTATGTTAACACTTTATATTATTTATGTTAATATTATACCATATTTAAATGAGATTTGTCAAGCGTCCGCACGGTTTGTTTACATTTGTGGGCTGTAGAAAAAAGAATTATCGAAATTTATTTTTTGCATCCATTGGCAATGCGCGACAGAAACACTCGTTCGTCTCGCTTAAAAGCCGAGCCTTGGGGGAATCTCAAGACTTGTATCATAAAGTGGATTTTTCGTACTTCGTCCGAATCGAGTTTTAGGGACAAAAAATCCGCCGAGCAATGCTCGGCGGAGAATTTTATACTCAGTTATTCTTTATGATGTATTCGCCGACTACCTTGTCAACTACGAAAGCATCGATGCGTCCTGCCTTGAGGTCGAGATAAGCGGTGAGGTTTTCGTCGAACTCTACGATCTCGCCGCCGTTATTTATAGCTGCGAGGGTAGCTTCATCGCTCTGAACTGCGTCGAGTGCGGACGAACCCTTCTGAAGTCCGACCTTCTTTCCTTCGAGGTCAGCCTTGGTCTTGATGTCGGAATCTGCCGGAACGATTATTACCTGTGCGTTTGCAATGTAGGGCTTCGAGAGGAACATATTCTCGGTGCGCTCGGGAGTTATAGACATACCGTTCCAGATGAGGTCGATGTTCTTGGACGAAAGCTCGATCTCCTTTGCCTCCCAGCTGATCGGCTGGGTCTTGAGGGTGACACCGAGACGCTTGCAGACCTCTGCGGCGAGGTCGATGTCGAAGCCGACGATCTCACCGGTCTCGGAGTCTGTGTAGCCCATAGGCGGGAAGCTGTCGTCAAGACCGAGGACGAGCTCACCCTTGTCGAGGATGTACTGAAGCGAATCGTCACCGTCAACAGTCTTCATTTCGCGGGGGAATTCCTTTCCGGTGAGGAAAGCGTCCTTGTTGCCGAACCACTTTTCGGCGATCTTTCCGGCTGCTCCGTCCTCGCCCATTTCGTCGAGGATCTCCTGAACCTTTGCCGCGAGTGCGTAATCATCCTTGCGGAAGCCGATAGCGTATTCCTCGGAGCCGAAATTGTCCTCGAGGATTATGTAATCCTTCTTTGTGCCGCAGGAGGCGAGTATGGTCAGTGACATTGCCGCCACTGCCAAAAGTGCGATGATTTTTTTCATGGTGATAAAACCTTTCTTTTATTGGTATTTCGTCCGAGCATTTTGCGGACGAGCTGTTTGATGTAAATATTATACCACATTTCGTTCGGAATGTCAAGCACTTTAGCATAGTAAAATGCTAAAACATTCTTATCACCGAGAGAAATTCCTCGTCAAGAGCAACAAAATCGAGATTCGGCTTCTTTAACCGCAAGCTCACAGTGCTGTGGAAAAGCGGAAAAACTATATGCTCTTCGGTCCTTCGAAATATTCGATGCACTGCTGTGAGCTTTCGAGAACTGTTTCGCTCGAAGCTCTCAGCCGTTGCACCTTTTTGCGGCAAGCTCGACCCATGCCGGGCGAAAGCCCGAGGCGAGCGCACATTTGCGGCTTTTGAGATTCGACCACGCGGCAGAGTAGAAGGGAACCTTGCCGACCTCGATTATTTCGGCGGCAAGGCACGAGGTCAGAGCCTTTGCGATCCCTCTTTGACGATATTCGGGCAGGATATCGATCCCGATCTGCCACATATTTTGCAGTCTGCCGAGCAGGCGGCGAGTCCGACGAGCGTTTTACCGTCATATGCTCCGACTCCGAGGACATCCAGCTCCTTTCGATCCGCGCAGAGCGCGTTGCTCCATTCGGGTAAATAAAGCGTTGAAAAATCCTTGGCGGTCAATATTTTTGTCGTGAGCGGACAGATGTTTTTCTCCGCCGCGGCTTTTAAGCCATCCACATCGGGAAGATAATAATCCGCCATGTGGGTTATCCGAAGTCCTTTGTCCGAAAGCTCATAAAGCGCGTTCGGCTCATAGCAGCGGTAGATATCCTCACGGTCGATGAATTTTTTTGCAAAATCGAGCAGCTCGGGCGCACACGAGACCACATTGTTCGTTCCGTAGCTCGCCATTTCGAAGTCGAGAGGCTGCTTAAGATATTTTCGCGCACCTTGAGATACCCTTGAGATGACCGCTATACTCTCACGTTTCAAAAGGTCTTCGGGCTTGCAGGAGAGGTCGATCGCCGATTGCTCGAGCGCGATTCTTTTTATGTATTCGTTGTTCATGCTCTTTTCCTCTGTTAAATATCGGTAATGTAAGATATATTATACCGCTTTTTTTTTCGAGCTGTCAATAGTGTACCGACTTGCCGTATAGCTTGAATGATTTTTCGAGTCTGATTTTTTATGCTCGGTGTGTCATTTTTTCGAAAATCCGATATAATGGGATTAGAAAGCAGCCGAGACTGCGAAAAAGGAGTGAAGCTGAGCTTATGGACAACGAACAGAATGTCGGTTATCTCATCGTGAACGTCACGACCGCGAGGGGCGCGATACCGCTCGAAAACGCTTCGGTGACAATCTTTGATTCCGAGACCGAGGGAAATCCTATAGTGACTGCGGCAAAGACCGATCGGAGCGGAAAAACTCCGCGTCTTGCACTTTATGCTCCCGACCGCGGGATATCGATGAAGCCTGGAAATGCAAAGCCCTATGCCTCGTATCTCATAGAGGTGACACTGAGAGGCTATTACACCGCGACCGGCAGCGGCGTTCCGATATTTTCGGGGATAACCTCGATACAGCCGATCGAGCTTCTGCCGCTCGCCGAAAACGATCCGGAATATGTCTATCCCCGCGCGGGACTCGACATTCCGGAGAGTGAAAATCCAAGCCTTCGGGGTGATTGAATGCCTTCTTATCCATATATCCCCGCGTTTATAACCGTGCATCTCGGTACACCCGCTTCGAGCGCACAGAATGTGACTCTGCCGTTTCGCGATTATATCGCAAATGTCGCTTCGAGCGAGATATACCCGACCTGGCCCGAAAACGCGATCCGCGCGAACATTTATGCGCAGATATCCTTCGCGCTGAACCGCTTTTACACCGAATATTACCGCAGTAGAGGCTATGATTTTGACATAACCAATTCGACCGCATACGATCAGGCCTTTGTAAACAACCGCGAGATATTCGAGAACATCGGTCAGCTCGTCGGCGAGCTTTTTGACACCTACATCTACCGCGACGGTGCAATCGAGCCGCTGTTTTCGCAGTATTGCAGCGGAACGACCGTTACCTGCGACGGACTTTCGCAGTGGGGGAGCGTCGAGCTTGCCGAGCGCGGGATGACTCCCTTTGAGATACTGCAATACTACTACGGTGACGATATAAATCTGAATTTCAACACTCCGATCGAGACTCCGAGCTATTCGTTGCCCTATCGCCCGCTCCGCCCGGGTGAGATCGGCGAGGAGGTAAGGAGCATACAGATAAGGCTCAACCGCATATCCGTGAATTATCCCTCGATACCGAAAATATATCCGGTAGATGGTATCTATGATCTTGATACCGAGAACGCGGTTCGCGAGTTTCAGAGGATATTCGATCTCGCCGTTGACGGTATAATCGGCAAAAGCACATGGTACAAGATACTTCAGATATTCTACGGTGTAAAGCGGCTGAACGAGCTGGATTCCGAGGGACTGGAGCTTGGGGAGATCGAGCGGCAGTTTCCCGAGCTGCTCCGCGAGGGTGACAGCGGGATATATATAAAGCAGCTTCAGTATTTTCTCGCGGTGGTTGCCGAAAATACAGATCAGATTCCCGACACCGTGATCGACAGCATATTCGGCTCGGGAACGCGAAGCTCGGTCGAGGCGTTTCAGCGGCTTTACGGGCTTGAGGTGAGCGGCGAGGTTGATGCCGAGACCTGGAACACGCTTTTTAATGTCTATCGCGGGATAGTGACCTCCGCGCCCGAGTTTTATTCTGGAATACCGATAAGCCCATATCCCGGCTACGCGCTCTCGCTCGGGATGCAGGGAAACGAGGTGCGTTTGCTTCAGGAATATCTCTCACGCCTTTCCGAGACCTATCCGAGCATACCGCCGATCGAGGTCAGCGGTGTATTCGGAACGGCGACGCGCGATGCGGTTTATTCCGCACAGCAGCTTTTCGGTCTTCCGATCGACGGAATAGTCCGGATAGATACCTGGAATGCCATAGCCGATGCTTATCGCGATTTGCTTTACGGCGATCAAGCCGCAGACGGACAGTTTGGCGGAAGCACGCTCTCTGAGCAGTAAGGAGTCGAAATGAGAGATATCACAAACGATTTCGAATCGATATACGCGGCTCAGACCTATCTCAACACGCTTCATTTCAAGCTCGATCGCGAGCTTCCGCTTGTCTGGCCCGACGGTATATTCGGAAGCGAAACGACCGCCGCGGTAAGGAGCTTTCAGCGGCTGTACGGTCTTCCGATCACGGGTGAGCTCGATCTTGCGACCTGGAACGCGCTGTATGAGTCCTACCTTTTGGCAAGGCGGCAGGGCGAACCGATCCCGCTCGAGGTCTTTCCGAGGCGCATCGGGTATGTCATAGAGCTTGGCGAACGCTCGGAGGTCGTGGCTGTGCTACAGCTCGTTTTGAAGCTGCTTTCGAGCATATATGAAACGATAGTCGGCGAGGATGTCAGTGGCTTTTACGGCGAAGCGACGAGACGGGATGTCAGCGAGTTTCAGCGGATAAATCATCTGCCCGAGACCGGAGTCGTAGATCAGATCACCTGGGATGCACTCGCCGAGAGCTACAATCGCGAGAGCATGAGAGAATAATTTGGAATAAAAGACTTCGTGAATTGTGAAGTATATAAAAACGCTCCTGCGTATGATCGTGACCATACGCAGGAGCGACTTTTTGCAAGGCCCCGAACGAGCTTTGGAAGCTTCGGTTTGATTTATTTTCGAATATATTTTTCATCCTCTCCACTCGGCTCCGAGGTGAGGGGAATATAACGCTCGACGCGCATATGGAGATCGTATTTTTCGCGAAGCGCGGTTATTCTTTTCATCATCGGCGAGGTGTGATGGTGGTCGAGTGCAGCCTGACTTGTCCAGCTGTCGATAAGCAGTACGGTCTCGGGAGCTTCGACACTGAAATAGTATTCATAGCTCAAATTTCCCGGCTCATTTCGTATCTGATCGACTATACCCTCGGAAAGCATTTCCTCGGCGAATAATCGTGCCGCGCCGTTTTTTCCGGTGTAATAGATGTTTACGGTGATTGACATGGTTTTCTCCGATATTTGATTGTATTTTGTGCGGTGCTTTATTCGTTCGGACAGAGCGAGGTCAGCTCGGTGCCGTCCTCGGCAAGCCAGCAGATCCGCTTTACCGGGTCTCCGAAATATACGTTTTCTATCGTGATAAGCTCGGAGGATACATAGCTTGCCGCCTTCATAAAGCCGCCGAGCTCGACCGCGCAGTTCTCGGTGAAGCCGCTTCCGAAGATGTATATCGTATTTCCGATCCGCTCGATGCTTTTTACCGAGCGTTCGCGCGTTCCGAAGGACATATCGGTCACTTCAAAGCTTATCGGCTCATCGGGATCGTAGAGCTGCGAGTACTCGAGCAGCCGAAGCTCATCGTCGAGAGCCTTTCCGCTTTCAAGCTCGTATTGATGCAGTTTGGTTATGTGTCCCGAGTCGATGCCGCAGAGCGAGAGAATGTAGGAATAGAGCATATAAGCCTCGCAGTCGATCCCCTCGGACTCTCCGAGATCAAAGCTGCTCCATACGGCGTAGTCGGTGTCGAAAAGCGTTCCCTCGATCTCCTCATCGGTTATCGGGAGAGCAGGGAGATGGTCGCCGTAGAATACGACGATGCAGTCCTCACCGCGCTCCTTAAGAGCGGTGATCAGGTCGCCGATGAATTCATCGGTCTCGCGGAGCTGGTTCGCATAGTAGGAATACTGTGCGAGCTTTTTTTCATCGTCAGTACCCGAT
>CAYRKS010000071.1:0-8972 GCA_964424855.1 uncultured Lachnospiraceae bacterium | reverse complement strand
AGAGTCTTGACATACGGCGGCTCGATGAATCTTTCTTCAATATATAATTGTACGATTGCAATGGCTCTGAGAAAGCCCCACGGGATCAACTGCGGGAGCGGCGCATTCGGCAGAGGATTTTCCTCGCGGAATACCATCATCATCTCGGGAGGCTCGCCTCGTCTTCCCGAGCGTCCGAGCCTCTGCAAAAAGCTTGAGACCGAATTCGGCGCATCGTTTTGAACCACACGCTCGAGCCGACCTATATCTATTCCAAGCTCCATAGTTACCGTCGCGGCGACCACGCACTTTTGCTCATCGTTTCGCATTTTCGTCTCGGCTTCCTCACGGATAGCCGCCGAGAGATTTCCGTGATGTATCAGAAAATTGTCACGTTCTCCGCGCTTTTCGGCTATCTGACGCATGGTCGCGGTGACATATTCGGTCTCCTCGCGCGAATTTGAAAAGATTATCGCCTTTTTTCCTCTCACGCAGTCGTAGATATATTCATATCCCGGGTCAAGCTCGATCCTTCCGCTTGAGGGCTTGTCATCCGGGCTTTTTTCGTCTGCGGATGAAGCAGTAGGTTCATCCGCTTTGTCTGAAACCTTCGGTTGCTCGATAACAGCATTGCTCGGAGTCCCTGAGAGATTTGCGGTATCGCTGCTCTGATCGAAATCATCGTTTTGGATGAAGAAATGCTCCATTCCGAGCCGCCACTTTACTCCGCCCTCATCGATCCTCGGTGCAAGCGTTTCACGCCCCGTACCGCCTCCGAGCCAATCCGCCGCAAGCTGTGTATCTCCGACGGTAGCCGAGAGTCCGATCCGACGCGGTATGTGTCCGATAAGTCTTGCGAGTCTGACGAGCTGGCAGATGATCTGATTTCCGCGGTCTGTACCGGTGAGCGTGTGGATCTCGTCTATCACTATAAATCTCAGATCCCCGAAAAGGCGTATAAGATCATTGGAACGATTCATCAGCAGACTCTCGAGCGATTCGGGAGTTATTTGAAGTATTCCTTGCGGATCGCGCAGGAGCTTACTTTTGTGCGACTGCGCAACATCTCCGTGCCAGTGGAAAACCGGTATCCCCGACATATCGAGAAGCTGATCGAGCCGCTCAAATTGATCGTTTATAAGGCTTTTCAGCGGCGCGATGTAGAGCGTTCCGACGCTCTGCGGCGGAGCCTCATTCATAAGCGTGAGGATCGGAAAGAAGGCTGCCTCGGTTTTTCCCGAAGCGGTCGATGAGGTTATAAGCAGATTCGAATCCGATTCGAAGATAGCTCTCGCCGCCGCAAGCTGAACCGGGCGAACGCTCTGCCAGCTGTGATTATATATAAATTCGCGGATAAACGGCGAAAATCGGTAAAAAATCTCGTTGTCTGTCATGTCAAAGCTCGATATCCTCGGCGGTTATGTCCGAAAACGAGATCGACTGCGGCTTCATTCCTTCGGAGCTGTAATCGGGCTCGTCATCGGCTGTGACATCACTGTGTGAAAGGGTCGCGCTTCCGACAAGCTCGGTGAACTTCGCCTCGGGATTTTGCAACAGCACATTGAGAAGTCCGGTGTAATCGCGGATTATCTCTCGCGGAGTTATCATCGTATCCGCTCCCGCACGCGAAAGGCAGTGATCGAGGAATATCTTAAGCTCATTGTCGGATACGCGCGGCTGCCACGAGTAATACTGCGCATGGAGAACGGTTATTCGCTTTATCAGCGCGTAAAGCTCCTCGTCCGAGAGACGACGAAGTCTTATGACAGGTCCGATGAGATTTTTATAGCCGTCGATCGCAAAGCGGTTTTCAAACAGTCGGCTCTTGAGAGCTTCGTAGCTGAAAAGTCCGCGCCGTTCATCCTCGAGAAACTGCGGCGTTCCGCCGAATACCAGCTCAAGTCCCTCGGCTCTCCCCTGAAGCGTGTCATTAAACATCGAAAGCAGCTTTTCGTAGTTGTTTTCGCGCGATATACGATTTGTCAGCTTGTAGAGATTTACGCATTCGTCGATGAAAACCACAAAGCCGCGATAGCCGATTCGCCTGAAAAATACGGCAAGCAGCTTTATGTGATCATACCAGTTTTGATCGCAGATTATTCCGGTTATCCCGACTCCGAGCGCGGCGCGCGCCTCGCTCTTTGTGCCGTACTCACCGCGAAGCCAGCGGATCGCCGCAGATTTTTTCTCCTCATCGCCGTTTATATACGCCTTATAATAAACAGTCAAAACGGTAGCGAAATCAAAGCCGCCGATCTGCGTTTCCATGTCCTTTGTGACCGAATAGATCATCGCGGTGAGCCGCTTTATAAAGGCTTCACTCCCCGGCTCAAGTCCCTCGGCAGCGACTTCGGATTGAAGCTCCGAGAGCCAACGGGCTATTATCTGCTGGAGTGCACCGCCGTCGGGCGAGGACTGCGACGCAAGATTTTTGATAAGCTCACGATAGGTCGCGATACCTGTGCCATTCGTTCCGCAGATGCGACGCTCGGGTGAAAGGTCGGCATCCGCGGTTATAAATCCGCGCTCGAGCGCGTAGCCGCGGACGAGCTGAATGAGAAAGCTCTTTCCGCTTCCGTATTTTCCGATTATAAACCGCATCGAACCGCCGCCGTCGTTTATTGTCTCGAGGTCGGAAAGGAACGCCTTTACCTCCTCACTGCGTCCGATCGCGATATAGGGTGCGCCCATGCGCGGCACGACTCCCGCCGAGATCGAATTCAGCAGTCCGGCAAGCACTCGCTTGGGTATTTTTTGTGTCATTTCAGCCATGGCAGCAATTCCTCCATATAATCCGATATTATTTTATAACCATCGCCGCAGGGCTCGATTATCGAGTCCCCGGTCTCACGAAATGCCGTTTCGTTTATCTTATCGATAAGCGCATCGGCAAGAGCATTTGTCCTCGAGGCGAGCTTGACCGCCGCTCTGTGATCACCGTCGGCAAGCATTTTCAAAAGCTCGCGGCAATCGGGATCGAGCGAGGACACCAGAAGCTTGTATTCGTTTTCGCCGCTATTCATGTTGAACTCCGTCGAAAGCAGCTCATCGCCCGCAGCTATCGGCTTACACACAGGCTCGAATACCTCCGAGCATGAAGCCTCGGGAGCCTTTTCGAGGCTTACGGTCTCGATCGGAGAGTCTTCGAGTGCGCTCGTAAGCACCTCGGTCGTTTCCCATGAGCTTCGCTCGATCTCGAGCGCATTTTCGAGCGAAAAGCCCGAGCTTTTCGGCTCGTATAGGCTGTCATAGCGATGCTCTGCTTCAAGCTGAGCCTCTGTTCGCTTTTTAGTCGCCGCTTTGCGTTTTTTAGCCATCGACGGAAAATTCTCATTAAAATATTCGTCGATGCAGAGCTTTATGCTTTCGGGAATGGAATTTATCTTCAGCCGCTGGCTGACACCGAGTCCGGCGCGTACCTGATTTTCGCTGTATCTGATTATCTCGTTTACTATGTTGTCGCGGCTCTTGGGACGATCGTAGGAGATATATTTTACCGCCAAAAATCTCCGTGTATCGGGTTCACAGAGTGCGTCGTTGTATGACAGCCACGACATCTCCCTCTCGCAAGAGGACAGCGACATATCATTTATCAAATGCTCACTGTACACCTTACAAAATGCCGCTACTATATGCTTGTCGAAAGCCTCCGAATTTTCGGGATGACGATAGCCGCTCTTTTTCCAATCGTAGGTCGCGGAGCGGGCTATGAGCTCGGCGGAGCATTCGAGCGGACTTTGCATTCCCATATAAAATTCGGGAAGCTTTACCCTTTTCACGCCGTTTTCGATAACATACGGACCGAGCCTTTCGCGCGGACAGGGGAGCTGATGCAAAAGACAATAATCGCAGAGCCAGTTTCCGAGAACCTGATCGAGCTTCGGATATTCACTCGCAAATTCAGCCCAGAGCGAGGCAAGCAGATATGCTCCGCGACTCGGCTCGATAAGCTCGGGGCAGTTTATTATTTCGTAAATGAAAAGCAGGATATAGCTGTAATCGGTCTGAAGAAATTCTCCGTCCATCACTCGTGAACGCCAGTAAAGATACCATCTGAGCTGATCGAAATCGAGCTGCGAATGCTGCGGAACATAGGCAAAAAACGGCACACGCTCGCATTTTTGCGAGGTCTTGCTCCAAAGACGATTGGCATCGCGCTTGAAATTGCGATAAAATGAAATCGGATATTTCACGCGGCAGATCGTTACCGACTTGATTAGCGGATTTTCGGGCGTATAGACCAGTGGCTCACCCGTTACCGGAACTCCGTTTATTGTCTGAGTCGGCTCCGGATCGCCTTTTGCCGACTGTGAAGTGCTTACTTCGCTTGATCCGACTACACTCTTTCGCCAGTCCGTAAGCTCAAGACCTCCGCTTTTTTTCGGTTCGCTCCTTGCGCCGAGGTCAAGCTCCACCGTGTCAACATTTACACTGCGATTTTTGTTTACCGTCGATCTTCGGTTCGGAATAAAGCTCTCAAAATTCCAGAAGCTGTCGATCTCATCGAGTGATTTTGGTTTGTCGCTCATTTTCGCTCGTTTTGGCAGACAGCGCGGTATGCTCGAGGACACATCGACCTATCTGCTCCCTCCTCCAAAAAAATCTTGATAATTATGAGATATCGCCGAAATCGGTATCATAATATTCTATCATATTATTGCCCGAATGTCAAGTGTGTTTTTGTGTACAAAACGAATATCTGAAATTTTATTCCTTTTCGGTTGCCGAGCCTTGAAAACGTCTCTGTTTTATTGCACAAAAATCGGCTGTTACAATTGTACACACTGCCGAAATTTATTTTTTCACAAAATTTCTATTGACATTAAATGACTTTTTTGATATAATGTAGTCAGACAATTCAAGGCTTGCTTTTAGAGAAAGCCCGATCCGTGTAAAGCTGATGATCACAGCTTATATGGATATTCCGATATGATTACAATGCTCGAGCTTGAAATATTACAATCACATGCCGATCTGACGGTCGTGAATGTATCAGCGACTGCGGAATAAAGGTGATACAAGTTATCTTTAAGGAGGCTTTAATATGAAAAGCAAGTTTTTGAGAACCGCACTTTCTATCACAGCAGTGCTGGCTCTCGGTATCGGAATCCATACCGTGCAGATCGGGTTCGACACCAAAGAATTAAACACCTCATTGGGTACAGCCACAATAAGAGGCGGACTGTATACCACATATTCGAACACGGAATATTCGCACATGGCTGACACGACCACTTCCATTCCAATCAGTGAGGGAGGAACAACAATGATATTAGCACGTGTTGTCAGTTCTCCTGCGGTCACTGAGTCAAGACTCGGATATGTCGAAGTTGATGCTTATGGAAATACCTCATCCTCCACACACGAAGCATGGTCTGATTGTGACCATACGATCATGGACATTCCACCCTTTAGAAGCGTTAGCACCGCAGAATAAACAGCACATATGCCGGTTGCTTAATTCGTAAAACCCACTCGGTTCACAGAGCGATTGGTAAAATCGCTCTGTGAACTTTATTCTTTTGGAGGCAATATGTTATCAAAAATAAAACCGATCATCATGCTAACAACCATGCTGCTTTGTGTTATTTTAAGCTCCTGCGGTGAAGATCAATTAAAAGCCCAGAGCTTTACCGAATCAAATTTTCAAAGCACTAGGATACGCCAATATGCTGTTGTCAATGATATATCATGTATAAAGTTCAGCTATATAAACGAAAACAACCGTTTAGACTCACTGTCTAACGTAGAACTACCTGTATTATCTCTTTACGATTACAGTATGTACTCCGTTAAGTCGGACGGAGTACATTTATATATGAACGGAAGATATTTTGGCTTTGATGAGAATGACGAGCTGATGAGAAAAAAGATCATATTCAAGATCAACATCGCAGACGGAACAGTAATACCGTTGGTTTATATTGATTCATTATCAAAGGTCAGAAATAATGACTCCTTGAATATCCACGACAACTATCTATACTTTTTCCTCGAAAAAGAGGATAGTCTCAACGATGTCTGCCGCGTCAGCCTTGATGGCGGTGATATTGAGATTCTCACAAACAACACCGACGATATATATATCGGCGTTTTCTTCGCTGACAATGGTAAGACCTATTACTGCAAATCCGACTGGAAGCTCTACGAAGCGGTTGACGGAAATTTCGAAAGCGGAAAAGTCGTCAAGGAAGGTATATACATAGCGACCTATTATAACGGAAAATTCTACTGTACCATGAAGGAATCCGGAGACCTTGAGGTGTTCGATCCCGATGCTCCCGATGAAACGGAAAAGCTCAATGTAGATATATGCTCCGGACGCTATCTTATAAAGGACGAAAAGATTTATTATGTTAAATATATCCCGTTGGTCATCGGATACGACACCGAAAACGGACTCGACTCGATAAACACCACTCAGGGAAAGGTTTTCGTCTATGACATCGCAACAGGTAAGGACAAGCTGCTCGTCGAAAATTCCGAGCTTGATGTTCTATCGATCCTCGATGTGAACGATGAGGTCGTTTTGGTTCACGCAAATACAAACGATGCCATCCTCGGCTACAACCTGGGAAACGGCGAGGGGACTTATTGGTACATGAGGATAAAGGACGGAGAAATCTTCGAAATTACACAGGAGGAGCAATGATATCTGTTAAAAGCTTAAGCGGCATATCCCGCATTGCGCTGATCTCGGCTCTGACACTTTGCTTAAATTTCATATCTGTCGGCTGCTCGAACAATGAACAGCCGATACAGAACGATATTTCTTCACCTGAGCTTTGCCTTTCGAAAAAGGTCATAGCGGAGGATATCAAGAGCATTGGCGGTAGCGTTATGCTCGATGACAGCATATATTTTCTCTCAAGATCGGACAAGCTACAGCTGATCGCCATCGATCAAAGCGGCAATGAGCTGCTTAACATTCCGATCGAGGCGAACGGAGTCCCATCACAGCTGGCAGTCAACGATGAATATTATGTATTTCTCGACATAGATTATACGAGTGCCGCAAACTGTCAAAGCTGCATACGCTTTCTTTCGCGCTCTGACGGCAGTGAACGCTCATATCTTTTGTCCTCGATAATATCGGACTATATCTATGGTGGCGGACTGCTGCTTCGTGAGCATGACGGGGTGTTCTACATTCAATATTCGCGCGACATCATAAAGCTCGATTCGAGCGGAAATGTTCTCGGAAATATCGCGCTGACCTCTGAAATCATAGATATGCAGCTCGACGAAAGCGGGAACATTTACACGCTAAACTACAATCGTGAGCTTGAATGCTACAATTCAAAGGGAGCTTTACTCAAAAAGGACTACAGGCAGATAAATTCGCTTTATGCAAGCGCGATATATCTATCGGATAACGAAATTTACATAATGTCTGAGGATGATCTATATTCCTATAACACCGACAACGAGAGTCTTTCTCTGCTTTCGCTCTGGTCGGACATCGGGATATATTCGCCGTATGTAAGCAAAATATTCAAAACCGCGCTCGGATTGATAGTTCAAGGTACCGATGTCATAAATGAGGTACAGTGCTTATGGCAGCTTGAGCCGATCGATGGATCGACACGTGCCGAACGAACGATCATCGAGGTCTCATACATCGAGGACGGAACCCGATCGATACCGCTTGCGGCGATAAAATTCAATTCGGCGCAGTCGGAGTACAAGGTCGAGTGCAAGGAATACAGCAGCGGAAATTCGCTCGTGAACGACTATGAGCTTGACTTGATCTCGGGAAAGCTCGGCGATGTATTTGTTATGCAAAACAATACCGATCATCGCAAATACAGCGATCAAGGCGCATTCCTCGAGCTTTATGAGTTGATCGACAACGACCCGATGATGAGTCGTGAGGACATATACCCCTGCGTCCTCGAAGCCCTAGAGACCGACGGCAGCTTGTATGTTATCACTCCCGAATTCAAGCTTAAAACCCTGACCGCAAAGACCGAAAATCTCCCCGACGGAGACTGGGATATAGAAAAGCTGCTGACCTTCGAGGCTCAGCTGAACGACGAAGCGTCACTGATAAGTGGGATCAGCCGCTCATCCATGATGAATATCCTCCTTTCCTGTGGCTCGGATGAGTTTATTGATTTTGAAAACGGTACGGCATCGTTTGACAGTGAGCTGTTCATCAAGCTTTTGGAATATCTCAAAAAGCTGCCCGAAAGCGCGGGAGGCTCGAGCTCGGTCACTTCCTATCGCGAAAATAAAATAATGCTGTCAGATGACAGCATTTCGAGCCTGACAGATTACCTTATGGTCTTCGCAAAATACGGTTTTGACAGCGAGGTAACGCTGATCGGCTATCCGTCAGCAGCAGGTGGAGTTTGTAAGGTGATCCCGCGGATATATTGTGGAATATCCGCCACGTCCGATGAGATCGAAGGCTCATGGAGCTTTATAAAATTCATGATGTCAGGCGCAAATCTGCTCGACTACACCAAAGGAATGCAGAATATCCCTTCACTTCGAAGGACTCTCGATGATTGGCTCGAAATCGAGGGCGAAAGCTATTACTATTTTTCAGACGCGAACGGAAGCTTCCGAGGCTCAAACAAGCCCTTCACCGACGAAAAAATGTTGAGCAGCGGTCGAATTTTCCATCCCGACGAGCAGCTTTTCGCTGAGTTCGACGAATTCATTTCGTCCGCATCCGCAAAGCCCGAGCTCGCATCAACGATAATGGATATAATAAAGGAAGAAATTGATCCATTCTTCGCCGGAACCAAAGGCGCAGAGGAGACCGCCAAAGTCATACAGGATCGTGTTTCGCTTTATGTAGCGGAATGAGAATTGTACTGAAATAAGACTGTTCGCAAATAGTTGATCGATAACATATGAAAGCCTGAAAATCCCCCTGCGCATGATCATGCGCAGGGGGATTGGGGTTTTTGAAGGATTAAGCGACAATGTCAACTGCTTTGTCGGAGATTTAATACTCCGCTCATATAGCCTAAGAAATCATT
>CAYRKS010000070.1:0-9154 GCA_964424855.1 uncultured Lachnospiraceae bacterium | reverse complement strand
GAATCCATTGACAAGATTGATAATCTATGGTCTAATATATAGTGTAAGATAGGAGGTGATAAAATGAGTGAACTTAAGGAACGCATTAAAAGCCTTAGGGAAAATTTAAGAATGTCACAGACTGAGTTTGGTGAAAGCCTTGGCGCTGGCATAGGAGCAATCAAAAATCTCGAAAGTGGGATCACAACTTTAAAGCCAGCTATGGCAGATTTGATTTGTCGCTTGCACAACGTCGACCCAATCTGGCTCGAAACCGGAGAAGGCGAGATGTTCCGGAAGCTGTCGCGACAAGAGCAGATCGCAGATTTCGTCGGCAAAGCGCTAGCCGACGACTCTGGCGATTTTCGCTCGCAGCTGATAAGCGTCCTCGCGGCTCTGGACGATGTAGGTTGGTACAAGCTCGAAGAAGCTGCCAAGGCGATCAAGGAAGCCGAAGAAAAAATCAAAGGCACGTAAAGAAAAGACGGCGGATTAAACCGCCGCCTTTTTATTATAATACCTTGACAAAATCATAATAATGTGCTATAATTAATGCTGTGAGATATTTTTCAAAATAGTACTTGACAAAGCATGAATAGAGCGTTATAATAGGAAACAAAAATATATTTTTGGAGGATGTATATTATGAAAAAAATTACGTTATTGATTCTCGCCGCTATTGTCACGGCTAACTTTGGCTGCAGCACAGAAGTACCAAAAGAAGCCATACCGTCAGATGGACAGAGCGTTGATCAGAAAGGCGATGAAGTCGAAGCCGCGTCAGAGCTTGGAGAGATCACGACAAAGGTCTTCACGAACTCGATAGGCACGACATGGGTTATAGGTATAGCCACGCTGAAAAATACAGGTACGTGTGACTTGTATATATCTAACGTCGGCATGGACATTGAAGACGCTGACGGCAGCCTTGTCGATACGATGTCTCTGGTCACTTCAACTCACGCGGTCATCTCACGCGGTCATCTCACCCGGCGAATCCGCTATATTGTATGGCGAAGCGACTGTGGACGCTGAGGGCAATTATAAGGTCGTCCCGACTTATAAGGCTGTAAAGGCAAAAATACCAAATACAAGGTATCCTGTAAGCGATATTAAAATCTCAGAAGATAAAGACTTTGGGGATATCGAAGTTATTGGCAGGGTAGAAAATAACGGTGAAGAAGAAGAAACCATAAAGGTTGCTGTAATCTTTTACTCAGCGGATGGCGCTGTACTCGGCGCTGAGTATACATATACCGATAAGATTGCCGCAGGCAGCAAAGGTACTTTCAAGATGTCCACGGATGTTAACGAGATTGATTTGGAGGATATAGACCATTATGAAGTGGTTGCATATCCGGGGTTCCAGATGCAATTTTAATTTCAACAAGCAGGGGCGCACACGCGCCCTTTTCAAAAATTAAAAAATCGCGGGAGAAATAATCCCCCGCGATCTGCTTACTTTTTAAGCAGCGCTGAAACGAATGCGTATACAACCCTCAAAGTGCGCTCATCGGCGTTTTCAAGAATTTCGTCTATCAGCTTGATCAGCTTTTCTTTCATTTCGAATCTCCTTTCAGCGCGTGAGTTTTTTTATGTATAGATACACGCGCCGCAGCATCTCATAGTCCATCCGATCAAGCATTACCCAGATAAGTCGGCGCAGTCGGCAGCAATCGGGTCGCATGCTCCTCCCTCCCTTCATTTTTTATAGCAAAGGTGATATTAATGCCAAATGCGGTGATATACGCGCGGTTCTCGTCGCATAATCAGCGCGAAGAGTCAATCGAACAGCAAGTCGCGGAATGCAGGGCTTTTGCAGCCGCGAAAAATTTAACGGTAATAGATATATACGCCGACAGTGCAATCAGCGGGCGATCTGATCGCCGTCCACAGTTTCAGCGCATGCGTCGTGATGCATCGAAAAATATCTTCGAGTATATTATAGCATATAAATCGAGCAGAATTGCTCGAAATATGTTGAATGCTTTAAATTTTGAGGTCGAAATGACAAAACACGGCGTGAACGTGCTGTACGCTAAGGAAGAATTCGGCGATAACGCAGCCGGACGATTCGCTCTCCGCACGATGATGTCCGTAAATCAGTTTTACAGCGAAAATCTGGGCGAAGATATCAAGCGGACGCAGGCTGACAACGCTCAGCAATGTCGCGCCAACGGTCCAGCGCCATATGGCTATAAATCCGGTGTGGATGGGCACTTTGTGATCGACGAACCCGCGGCAAAAATAGTCCGTGAAATCTATGCAAGGGTAGCGGCTATGGAGTCATATTCATCCATAATCGCCGATCTGAATTCCCGAGGTTTACGGACTTCTACCGGGCGTGCATGGCACAAAAACAGCTTCAAGTGTATTTTGGGTAATGAACGATATAAAGGTATCTATATCTTTAACGATACGCGCATACCCGGCGGTATGCCGCAGATTATCGACGAACAACTTTTCGAGGAGGTAAAAATGGCAATGAGCAGCAGAGCAAAGAAAAAAAATCCCGCGTCCGAGTATCAATTGACTGGAAAACTGTACTGTGGAGAGTGCGGCGAGTACATGATAGGTATGTGCGGCACTGGTAAAAGCGGTAATGTATACTACTATTACGCATGCTCCGGACATCGTACCGGGAGCGGCTGCAAAAAGACGTCCGTTGGGCGCGATCAGATCGAGACGGCAGTTGCAAAAGCATTGTGCGAAAAAATCATGAGCGATGAGGTAATAGAGCAGATCGCCGACGAGGTTATGACATATCAGCGCAAGCATAAGGATAATCCGGAGATAAAGGCGCTTGAAGCGGCTAAAGCCGAAAACTCTAAATCTATAAAAAATATACTCGCAGCAATCGAAGCGGGCATTATCACCGAATCGACGAAATCACGGCTTATGGAGCTTGAAGCTGAGCAGACAAAAATAACCGAGCAGCTTGTTGTCCTGACCACTGATCAAATCAACGTTACCCGCGATCAGGTTGTCGGATATCTCAAAAGTTATCGTGGCGGGGATATTTCTGATAAAAAATATCGTATGCAGCTATTTCAAACATTTCTCGTCGCTGCGTATGTATACAACGACAGGATCAAGATAGTTTTCGACCCCCTCGGCGGCAATACAAACAGTGTGGATATCACGCTCGAAGAGATCGGCGAAATAGGCGATGGTGTTCGCCTGTGCGCCACTTTGGGTCACCAACTTAAAAATAAAGAACAGATGCTTGCATCTGTTCTTTATTTTTTATTTCAATCTATTCTCCGTCGAATATTCCCACCTCGCTCGGCAAATACAGGGTGGTGTGATATAATTATATGGTGATATAAAACCCCGCGTCAGACGAAATAATATCCCCCAAAAGTTCTTAACTTTTTGGGGGATATCGTTTGCAAGGTCGGAGCATTCTATTCATCCGAAGGCACACCTTACATCGTTGAAATAAAGCGCATCATAGAGAACCAGATCCTGATCGTTCGACCAATGATCAAAGAATTCTCCGCGCTTTCCGTCAAGGCTGTACGGATATACACAGGCCGCAGAGCCTCGTCCGTCATCGCCTATCAGGCACATACAATTTCGTATGCACTCCTCTGCTCGGTCGATCCATTCGGTCTCGCCGCTGAGTCTTCCGTAGGCTATGTAAGCCCGCGCGGTCAGGCAGCTCAAATGGTGCGGGAGCGTATCGCCGAAGGTTCTTTGCTTTCCGAACCAATAATCGTCCCAGAAGCGTATCGCGATCTCGTTGAGATGGAAGCTCGGCTGATTGCCCGAGAACCGCTGTAAGCATTCGAGATGCTTTCGCGCTTCGGTGATATAAAGCTGCTTATCCTCGCAAAGCATACCCATCTCCGAGATGTGCGTAACGGCAGGAGTCACGATCGTCTGCTCGTAATTTACCTCGTGCTTCGGATATGCGGTGCCGAGACCGATTATATTATCCACATGAGTGTGGAAAAGCTCCATAAGACGCTCAATGTCCTTTTCCCTGCCAGCTATTTTGAAGGCGCGTATAGCCTTTCCGATCGCGAGTCCGTTTGCATAGCATTTCTTTCCGCCGATAGCGTAATAATTCTCGGCGAGCTTCATTATGTGCGTGAGATAGGCTTCGTCGCGGGTCACGAAATAAAGCTCGGTGAACACCAGCATAACGCCGGGTGCATTGTAAAGTCTGAGCTGATCGCGATTCTTTCCGATGGTGTTGAAGACCTCACCGGTCTCCTCATCGTAAAACTCGCGGAAAATGAATTTCGAATAGAGCTCGACCGCCTCGCGAACCTCCTTATCCTCATGGAGCTGCAAATATTTGAGGAGCAGCAGGGGGATATTCATGCGCTCTCGGCAGGCGTTGTGATCGGGGTTCGAGTAATCGAAATACATACTGTCATAATCGTTGTCATAGACGAGAAACGCGCCGTAGAGCGGACTTTCGGGATCACGGCACTGCTGATTTCTAACGATGAATTTCACGCGCTTTTCAAGCAGCTCATCGAACGGGAGCTTTACCAGCGTTTCGGCGAAGGTCTTTACAGCTCCGCATTTCACATCGAAAATGTACTTTCCCGTCTCCTTCGGAATATATTCCGCGCGATAAACTTCACCGTCAAAGCTGACATCGAGTGCTTCGCCGCGACAGGATATTTCGGGTATGCCGCCGCATTTTACCGAGAGACGTATGCTCTCCCCCTGAAATACCGTGTAATGCTCGGCTCTGACATCGATGAAGCGGTCATATTCCGTAAGCCTTTTGAAAAAGTCTTCCTTTCCCGAATGACGGAAAAGCTCCCAACGAAGCGTATAGCTCTCGCCCTTTTTCAGGAAAAAGCTCGTGGGACAGAGTACGAACAGTCCTCGATCGTTGCTCTTGCAGCCGTTTTGGCAGTAGCAATCAAAGGCTCCCTCGGTCAGGAAAAGTCCGAAATTCAGCTCGGATTTGCCCATTTTGAGCGCATTGACCCACGCGATATCGTGTCCGCACCAGATGTGCGTGTTGCAGCAGTTGGTCATGCAGAGCTCGGCGTTCGGGTATTTGTCGTTGAAGGGAAATTCTATTCCGAAATTGTCGCGATTGATGCAGATGACCGTTTCGGATATATTTGTGATCGTGCATTCCTCGATGAAATTTCCATTTGCCGAAAAGCTCCTGACGAATCTTACCGAAAGCTCCTTGCCCTCATAAAGGCTTTCGGACTCCGCTTCATCTGCTTTGCAGGATATGAGCTTCACGGCTCTGCCATGCACCCTTCCCCACGCTCCGTCGGATGCGCACCAGTTCATCTCATACGGATCGTCGGGCAGCTTTATCGAGGCTATCGTTCCCAGAGCTTCGTCTATCGTTATGTCAAATAATTTGTTTTTCACAGCGTTTATTATCCTTTCGATTTATCGATTTTATTTTTGATATCGGATTTTTCGGCATAATATGGATTTTCATCGTTGCCGTATTCGGGTATCCTCATGAATTTTCGTTTGTAATCCGAGGGGGACAGACCCTCTATCTGCTTGAATATGCGGCTGAAATAATGCGAATTTTCAAAGCCCAGCTCGGCGGCAATGTCACCTACAGACATATTCGAGGCTCGCAGCTTTGCCTTTGCATACTGTATCCTCACGATGTTTCGGTATTTGAAAATCGTGCAGCCCATGACCTTTCCGAATATCCGATTCAAATGATTGAAGGTCAAAAAGAAATTCTTTTCAATGTCGGCTCCAGAGATCGGCTCGGTACAGCTCTGCTCGATGTACTCCGCTATCTTTCTCACGGTGTCATAGGTCCGCTCGGGCTTTGTGAGCGTATTGCTCGTTTTAGGTATATAGCTCGACTCGAGCCTTAAAAACATCCTGCTCACCGCCGACGAAAGCAGTAACCGCTTTTCAGGCTCCTTGTGGCTCGCGTTCATTATATTGCTCTGAAGCAGCTCGGTCAGCGAAGTGAAAAGATCACTGTCGTATATATGGCTCAACTGCCTTATATATACCTCCAAAAAGTCATAGCAGTGGATACTGAAGGCATCGGTACGCATTGAAAGCTCATGCTTTGACTTCAGCCGTCTTAAATATTCGTCCTCATCGAGCTCGAGCGTCGATATATTATCCGCGCGAAAGTGTATATAATAATATTCGCAAAAGCCGATCCGGAGAGGTGCTTGAAAGTCTTGGCAGTCGAAAAGGCAAATGTCACCCGGAAAAAGACTGATCTCGCCGTCATTCACCCTCAGATGAAGGCTTCCGCCTGTAACGACATAGAGTACATATTCGTTAAGCCGCCGTGTAAGGTGAGTTTTCGGCGGGATGAGAGTCTCCTTTCCGAGAAGAAGAATTTTAAGTATTTCGTTTAGATTTATTTTGAAGCATTTCATGCAGAAACATCCTTTTGCGGGGGATTTACTGTTTTGTATCACTTAATTATACCACAAATTTTTTCCGATGTAAATACATATTAAAAGTAATATGTACACAATATCGGCATTTCAGCTACACTTTAGCTCATATTAAAATTTTTCGATTCCACCCATATTATCAGAATCGGCAGTCGGCTTCGATAATATTCGTGCTGGCTCCAATAAAAATGACCCGGCATATATATAAATGCCGGGTCCGGATATGGTCACAAGATCTGCTACGGAAATTTTATATATCGGTTTCCGAGCTTCCGATATTTCTTATTATTTTTTTATTTATCCTGAAATAGAAGAACATCGACATCGCGACCGACATTATTTCGGCGATCGGGAAGGAGAGCCAGACCATATCGAGATTTCCGGTGAGCGACATAAGATACGCGACCGGGAGCAGCACACAGAGCTGTCTTGCGATGGAAACAAGCATACTGTAAAGTCCGTTTCCGAGTGCCTGAAAGACCGAGCCGATGGTTATGCAGAAGCCCGCGAAGATAAAGGAAAGACAGATAAGTCTCAGTGCGGGAACGCCGATCTCGATCATAGCCTCGGATGCCTCAAAGAGCGAGAGCAGCTGCGCCGGGAACAGCTCCATTACCGCCATTCCGATGAGCATTATCACGACGGCATAGACACAGGATATCCTGATGGCTTTTTTCATTCGCTTGCGCTTTTGCGCGCCGTAGTTGTAGGCGATTATAGGCACAACGCCGTTGTTAAGTCCGAAGACCGGCATAAAGATAAAGCTCTGAAGCTTGAAATAAACTCCGAAAACCGCCTGTGCGGTCGATGAGAAGGTGTAGAGTATCTTGTTCATCAAAAGCACCATGACCGAGCTTATCGACTGCATTATTATCGACGGCAGACCTATCGCGTATATCTGACCTATCGTTCGTATATCGGGCTTGTACTTGAAGGGATTTACGCTGATCTCCTTGTTGTATATATGATTGAGTATTATTCCCAGAACCGCCGCGGTGATCTGACCTGCGACCGTGGCTATCGCCGCTCCCGCGATCTCAAGACGAGGAAAGCCGCAGAGTCCGAAAATGAGTATCGGGTCAAATATTATGTTTATGACCGCTCCGATTGTCTGAGTGATCATTGCGATCATAGTTTTTCCGGTCGATTGAACGAGACGCTCCATAATTATCTGACCGAAAAGTCCGAACGAGCAGGTGAGAACGATGGTGAGATATGTGACACCGCCTTCAACAATAGTCGGGTCGGTGTTCTGAGTGAGCATAAAGGGTCTTACCGCCGTGAGACCGACGATAAGAAAGATGATATAGCTGAAAAATGCCAGAAGCACACCGGTGTTTGCAACGCGGTTCGCACCCTCGTGATCCTTCATTCCGAGACGCTTTGAGAGCAAAGCATTAACTCCGACTCCGGTTCCGGTCGATACCGCGAGCATAAGCTGCTGCATCGAGAAGGCGAGGGATACAGAGGTCAGCGCATCCTCGCTGAGCTTAGCGACGAATATGCTGTCAACTATATTGTAAAGTGCCTGCACGAGCATCGAGATCATCATCGGCAGGCTCATCGTCAATATGAGCTTGTTTACGGGCATAACGCCCATTTTGTTTTCTCCATGAAGCTCCGGAGACTGAGCTGAAATTTCGTCCATAGAATTCTCCTTTTGGCTGTGACCTTGGTAAAGCCAAAGCTTCGGTATTTAATGTAAAAATGCTTTCACAAGAAACGCACGACCCGATAAAGAGCCGTGCGCTGTGATTTGTTTTTCGTCTTATCAGACGGTGTGGATCTTGTTGTCCGCGTCAGCGTGCTCGGCATCGATACCGAACTGCTGGTTCTTTCTCCACTCAAAGAACTTGGTAGCGACCTGCTCGAAGAGAGCGTAGGAGAGGACATCCTCGTCCTGAACAGCCCACGGCTTTACCTTCTCGCGGAGTCCCTCGAGCTCGGGCTTGAGATCGTCTGCCGGACGATAGGTTATCGGCTTTGCATCGCCGAGTATCTTCTTCTGGAATTCGGGCTTTATCGGCATCGGAGTCTTTCCGTATTCGCCGCGTACCAGTCCCTTGAATTCCTTGGTAACGTTCTTGTAACGCTCGCCCATGATGACATTGAAGACCGCCTGAGTTCCGACGATCTGGCTGGACGGAGTAACAAGCGGCGGATAACCCGAATCCTCACGGACGCGCGGTACCTCGGCGAGAACCTCGTCGAGCTTATCCGACTTGCCTGCCTGCTTGAGCTGCGATACCAGGTTCGAAAGCATTCCGCCCGGTACCTGATAAAGGAGCGCATTTACATCGACCTTGAGAACCTTCGGATCGAGGAGACCCTCCTTGATATACTTCTCGCGAAGAGGCGTGAAGTACTTTGCGATCTTGTCGAGCTGCTTGAGATCGAGACCGGTGTCATATTCGGTGCCCGCAAGCGATGCGACGATCGGCTCTGTGGGGGGCTGAGAGGTTCCCATAGCCATCGGAGAGATAGCGGTGTCAACGATATCAACGCCTGCTTCAACAGCCTTGAGAATGGTCATGGAAGCGATACCTGCGGTGTAGTGAGTGTGGAGCTGAACGGGGATCTTTACGGTCTCCTTGAGTGCCTTGATGAGCTCGTAAGCGTCATAGGGCTTTAAGAGTCCCGCCATGTCCTTGAGGCAGATCGAATCCGCGCCCATTTCCTCGAGCTGCTTTGCATAGTTGGTGAAATATTCGGTGGTGTAGACCGGACCGGTAGTGTAGCTTATAGCCGCCTGAACGTGACCCTTTTCCTTCTTGGTCGCATTTATTGCGGTCTTG
>CAYRKS010000069.1:983-9245 GCA_964424855.1 uncultured Lachnospiraceae bacterium | reverse complement strand
AATCGGAGGTGGTAGCATAGTCATCGAGCCAGAACTCGGTGAGAGTGCGGTCGGAGGGGTAGGGATTTATCGAAAGTCCCCACTCTATGTCGCCCGAATTGCGGACGACCGACGCGAAGAAGTCGAGATAATCCTTCGAAGACCAGTCGATGGTCTCATCGACCGTGCCGCCCGGAGCTGCCGAGGCGGAGTTGAAATTGTTGCCGAGCGATATATATACTCGTCCGTTCGAATAATGTGAGTTCATCGCCGCCTATGCGACTCTGAAGGCGGTGTGATAGGAATAAACGCTCGACTGCATCGAGGTCGCGCCCGAGTTGTAGCTGCGTCCCGAGTTTATTTCAAAGCCGAGGATAAAGTTCGGAACGAAGCCGTAGGCGTGATCGGGACGGGTATAGCGCGATGCCATATAGTCCATGAACGCCTGAAAATTCTTCATCGCGGTCTCGTTCGTCGTGTTGAGCGCGTAGAAATGCGCACTGTCCGAGGCAGTGTCGGAATAAAAGCTCTTTACGACCGCCGAGGCGTTGCTGTCGGGCTTCGAGAGAACGAAATTCATGTAGACGTTCATTCCCGAGTCGGTCAGAGCCTTTACGCGGTAGTCGAGGGTATCGAGCTTGGCGCGGTTTATGTAATAGGTCTGTCCGTTGTAGACAAAGGATGCTGCCGAATCGGTGTTTTCGCCGACGATGTATTCGTTTATCGCGACCGTGACGAGTGCGTGGCGCACACCGAGCAGCTGAAGGTCTGGGATCATCTGAGCCTGAAGACCCTTTTTGCTCTCGGTCGTGGGGTATTCCTCGGAGTTTTCCGAAAGCAGCTCGAGGTTTTCAATGTATTTTGCGCTCGTGACTATCGAATACGAGCCGTCCGCCGCCTTTTCGGCGACGAGGAATTTTGAATAGAGTCGGTTCGCATTTCCGTTTATATAGGGCAGAGTCACCTTCATGCTTTCGGAAGCCTTTGCGGATGCCACCGGCTCGATGAGATCGAGCTGTGAGGTTGACTGCCACGGCGAAAGCTCGAAGATGTATAGCTTTTCGTTTTTATGCTCCTTGGCATATTCCTTTTCGAGGGTTATATTGATCGAAATATCCGTGCATTTTTTATTGAGTGTGATCGACGTGATCTCGCTCTTTTTTTCCGAGGCGGCGGAAACCGTAAGACTCGACATCAGAGTCATGATGATCAGAGCTACTATTGCGCAGACATAGTGGATCGCTCGCGATTTTTTGTTTTTTTCCATGATAATATCTCCTAAGCGTAATGTGAATTGCTCTTTACATATATGATACCACATTTCAAGACAAAAATCAATCGTTTATTTGAAAAAAATCGCCGAATCGCGAAAATATTTTTTTGCCTATGCTTTCGCGCCTTTTGCGCGTATCTCAAAAAAGGCTCTCGGCGTTTTGAATTCGCCGAGAGCCGTAGGGCTTATTTGTTTTTCTACTTTTCTTCCCATTCGCGCTTGCGGCGGTCGTATATCTCATCGGGAATGCTCAGCTCACCCTTTGAATATGAGGGCAGAAGCGAGTCGCCAGCGACCTTCGGATCGGTGCAGCGGCGGTCATAACGCCAAAGCTCGCGTTCGGCCTTGTAGCGAAGATTCGGTATCGCCTTCGGCGTTCCTCCGTCAAGCACCGAGAGATAGCCGAAGAAGCCGCACATCCACATATCTATCGCCTCGTAAACATCGATGTAGTCGGTGTCAAGACCTATTATGCGGTCGATCGCATTGTGAAGGCAGAAGAAATCGCTTCCGCCGTGACCGTGCGAGGCTGCCTTTTCGGACATCGGCAGCTCGGGAATGTAGGTCTCGAGCTTTGCATCGTTTGAGCCTTCATTGCTGTCGATCCGACTGTAAACTCGGCTGACATCTCCGAGTCCCGTATCCTCACGTGCCGATTCCATACGTCCCTTCGAGCCGTAGACCGCGTACCATATCGAATTCTTTGCGAGGTTCCCGTGTACGCTCTTGAAGACCGAGCCGTTTTCGAGAGTGACCATCTCGACAGCCGCGGTTCCCGCGCGCGCACCCATCCGTGCCATTCTCGAATTGAAGGGCATTTCAAAGCCGGTGACGCTTGTCGGGCGCATACCCGTTATGTGGATGATCGGACCTGCCGAGTGAGTGCAGTAGAAGAAGGCGGTCATTGTGTTTCTCCAATGGTCTCTTTCACCGTAGGTTATGTCGCTCCAGATAGGCTCACAGTTGTGGATGTATTCGCCCTCGCCGTACTCGAATTCTCCGAGGCTTCCGTCACGATATTTCTTGCGCATCTCGCTCGGAGCCTTCATGAAGCAGTAATTTTCGGCATAGCAGTTACCTTCCCGGTCTTCTCGACGCATTCGATCAGCTCGACCGCCTCAGCCATCGTCTGGCAGGGAAGCACCTCGCTTATCACGTTTTTGCCCGATCTCATCGCCTTTATCGCGAAGGGGCGTGTTCGTTTGCGTAGTTTGCGAGGATGACCGCGTCCATGTCCTGCTTCAAAAACTCGTCGTAATCGGTGTAGTAGGCTATGCTGTCGCTGTTAAGCTCGTGCTTGACCTTTTCAAGTCCTTCCTTCCATTTGTCGCAGATAGCGACAAGCTCCGCATTGTCCGCATTCTTGCAGTATTTCCAGATCATCGAGCCGCGCCCGATGCCGACAACTCCGACTCTGCATTTTCTCATAGTTATTCCTTTCTCACTTTTTGGTGATCGTTTTGCGCGGACTATCGCGGTCTGTGACCGCGATTTGACCGCAAAGGGCTTAAACCTATCACTGTATTTTTCGAAAAATAAGCTTTGCTCTTATTATATCAGATATCCCTCGAGCTGTAAATGGAAAAAATCCATCCGAATATGAAAAAAAGCCATTGACAGGCTTTGAAATGTGTGATATACTGGATATCACGGAAATATTTTGAAGGTGAAAATATGGACAACATCTGCCGCTTCGTGCGTACCGAGAGCTTTACGGACATAAGCATACTCAATTTTGTTTACGAAAAGCGTTCGGAGCTGTCGCAAAGCTTCATAACTCCCGCGGCGTATTCGCTCAGCGCGGTGACAAAGGGCTCGGGTGTCCTTCACACGATGCTCGTAGATCTCGAGATATCCGCCGGAGACCTTTTCGTCACCTTCTCGGCAAAGCCGTATTATAAAGAAGGAGGAGCTTCAATATATCTATATAAGCTTTATCGGCACCCGCGCAAAGGGACTGCTCGAGCGAGTCGGCGCGGAGCCCGGAAGACAGATTTTTCACGGCTGTGATTCGATCTGCGAGAAATGGGAGCGCGATTTTTACGACACCTCCGAGGAGGGGATCGACCTTGCCGCCGAGGGACTTTTGCTTTCAACGCTGTCATTTCTCTGTAAAAGCGCGAACGAGTCGAGACCCGAGACGAATGAAAACGGTATTTTGAGGCTGAAGGTGTACACCGATCTTAATTTTACCGACGATCGACTTGATCTTGCCTCTGTGAGCCGAAAATTTTCCTACAGTCCGAAATATGTCTCGACGGCATTTTTGCGTCTTGTAAAGCTTTCGTATTCCGAATATCTCAGGCAGCTTCGGATGGATCACGTGCGAAGGCTTTTTGAAAGCGGAACGCTCAGCGTCAAGGAGGCGGCATCCGCCTCGGGCTACAGTGACGCGCTCTACTTTTCAAAGGTCTTCAAAAAGCATTTCGGCTGCTCTCCGCGCGAATATATAAAGCGGTTCGATAAAGCTTAAGCCCGAGCCTCGTCTTTAAGCTCGCAGAGCAGCTCGTAAAGCCCGTCCTGCGAGAGGACTCCGCGCTTCAGCTCAAGCGGAGAGGGCAGCAGCTTTTTTTCGTCAAGCTCGTAGTCGTTCTGCCAGTCTCCCGAGGTGAAATATTCGAAAAGCTCGGAATATGCGTTTTTCAGCTCCTTGGTCAGAGGGCGGTTACGAGCCGCCGAGAGAGCATCGAACAGTGACTCCATTTTTTTGATGCGCATTATCGCTTCGTTTATGTTATCGTTCATTTTATGACTTCCTTTCTTGCTTTCAGAGAGTAAATTTCGCGGAAAATCCGCAAAATTCTGCTTGAAAAACTTTTATTTCAAGCTTGGTTCCTTTCGTTTTGTATACCGCCTTTGAGCGGCTTATTAAAATCAAAAAGCGGCAGGATGAACGTGCCGCTTTTTGATATTCAGCTTACGTGCTTTTTTGCAACGACTATCGCCGCAGTCGCGGAAAGTGCGAAGGCAAACGCCGCGAGCATCGCGGTGTCGGCGGTCTTCGGAGCGTCCGAAAGAGTCGTCTCGACCTCGGCTTCTTTTGTGAGATACACCGATATGCCGTAAACATCGCAGCTCTTGAGCTCGGTGTCGTCAAAGCCGGTCGGGCAGAAGAAATACACGCTGTGCGTTCCGACCTCGAGCTTTTCTAAGACTATTGCGTAACGCTTATCCTCGCTCTGCTCAAGCTTCAGAAGCACACGTCTTCCGGGATCGATGGAATCGATGGCATAGTCGAGTCCGCGCGTCTTTCCGGGACGGGCTATGTATTCGATAACGAAGGTGTAATCTCCCGCCTTTTCGGCAGAGAATTCATAGCGCACCCAGCAGTCGCTCTTGGGGCAAAAGGAGGTGCAGCTCTCGGAGAGGTTTATTACAGAGCCGCTCGATTCGGTTATATCATTGGTAGTCGGACCTGCTTTTATTATCAGCTTTCCGAGATCATTCGGGGCTTTGTCCGAATAGGATACCGAGGCAAAGACCGTGAAGGAGGACAGCGTGAGAAGCATTACTATAGAGATAATAATTGTGATGATTTTTTTCATATCGATCTGCCGGACCTTTCTGCCTTTTGCGGCATGATTTTTATCTTAAGCTCAGAGCGTCGGAGCTTTTTAGCTCGAGCCTGCGAAAGCTTTTGAAATTTTGAGTTCGGATATCGCTCGGAGGCTCGATCTGCTTGAGACCGCGCTCGTGCAATCGTAACAAAAAGCGCATCGCGACACTATATAAATATTATACCCTATGCTGCCGAATTTGTCAAGGGGTTTTGAGGATTTTTTTGGCGAAAATCCAAAAAATCGAGCCGCGAACTTCAAAGCCGCAGCTCGATTTGTAAAAATGCTTGCTTTTTCAGAACAGACCGAGCTTTCCGCGGCTGTTTCGAAATTCTCTCGGACTTACGCCCGACATATGCTTGAATACCCGACGAAAATACGACGATGACGAAAAGCCCATTCGTTCGCTTATCTCCTCGATGGAAAGATCGGGTTCGTCCACAAGCAGACGTTCGGCGTTCGAAATCGACAGGCTGTTTTTATAGTCGATCGGTGACAATCCGAGCGTGCGCTTGAAGCGCGCGTAAAAATGCGAGGTCGAGAGGTTGCACAGCTGTGCGAGACTGTCAACCGTGCAGGGCTTCGTGTGATTTTCGCGAAGATATTCGATAGCCGGGAGCAGAGTATAATCGCTCGGATGCTCGGGGCTGAGTGTGAGCAGGGGCGATATCAGTTCCAGAATATGATAAAATCGGCGCATGAGCTCAAGCCGCTCGGGCGAGGTGAAGGAGGTCTTTGAGAGCAGCTCGGCTATCCTCGAAAAATCCTCAAAGCTGTCGGCGGGGAGCAGCTGCTCGCGCTTTATCACCTGAACATTCGTGCGGTCGGCGTTGAAGGTGTGGATAAAGGTCGTCTCGAAGTGGATCGATATTGCGTGCGCCGTCGGGTCTCCGAGCCAGCGGCTGTCATAGGTCGCGCCTGCGGGAACATACATTAGGTCTCCGACCGAGGCTTTTCCGCGCAGAAACTCCCTTCCGTGGCGGTATTCGCAAAATTCCCAGCCGCCCGAGCATACATATGCTATAGAGGCAAAGGGACGCGGCAGTAGCCGAAAGCTGTCTCTGTAGCCGTCCTCGAGCTTTATGTGATCGGCACGAATATATTCGATTGAAAAGTGACTGAATTTCATTTTTTTGCGGATGCCTCCCTTCACTGATTTGACACTAATTATTATACCGCTTTTTCGAGGATTTGTCAATCGGTCGAAAAAAATTTCCGAGCGGATAGTGTAAAATTATAATTCACCCTACTAAAATCAACTGTGCAATGTACAAAATCATGGTTGATTGTAAGTGATGCACAACGAATTTTAACTCGCTGTTTTTTTTTGTAGCATGGTGCATATTGACTATTTTCAACAAATATGGTATAATGTGATAAACGCGATACGGTAAACAATGTTGATTTACAGCATTTATAACATTTTTCAAAGGAGACCACAATATGAAACGTAAGCTCAGCCTGCTTCTTTGCGCACTTATCCTTTCTCAAGCCTCACAGCTCGTTGCCTGCGGCAACAGCGAAATTGGCAGCTCGGATACCACGACTGCCGATGCCTCCGATACTACAGTCGAGCCGGAGGATACCGAGATACCCGATGACCTTCCCGATACCGATCTCGAAGAATATGAATTCAGGATCCTCGGCTTCGGCGACGATCGCTTTGCCGCGATCTGGGTAGATGAGCAGAACGGCTCGATCGTCAACGATGCCGTTTACAATAAATGCAAGGCTGTCGAGGATCGCTTCAATTGTAAGATCATGCTTGCCGAGGGCTCGACGGTCGGCGGTACGGCGGATACGAGCATTGAATCGGGGACTATCCGTCAGGCAGTACTTTCGAACGAGGACAGCTTCGATATCGTTTCGGCACACGACATAACGATGGCGGGACTCTCGCTCGAGGGACTCTTTATGAATCTCTATGAGGTCGAGCATCTGAATTTCGAGCAGCCGTGGTGGCCGAAATATACGGTCGAAAGCATGACGCTGAACGATAAGATGTACCTCTTCTCGAACTCGCTCTCGTACAATAATATGTCGGATACCCGTGTGTTCTTCTTCAATAAGACCATGCTCGACGATCTGCACATCGATTATCCCTATCAGCAGGTCTATGACGGTACCTGGACGCTCGATTCGCTCAACGCGATCACAAAGCAGGGCTATGACGATCTCAACGGAAACGGCACTCAGGACGATGAGGATCAGTACGGTATAGTCAACTTCAACTATTATTACTGCTTCCTCGAGCCCTTCAACCTCGAGCCTTATGTCGAAAAGGACGGCGAGCTGGTCTATGAGTTCGATCTGGATAAAAACCAGACTCTCGTCGAAAAGTTCTATAAGCTCCTCTTCAGCGAGGGCGGTCATATCATACAGAAGGGCGCACGCGATGCGTTCTGTGAAAATCGTGCGATCTTTATCTATGATCAGCTCGGATCGGCGGTCAATACCTACAGCCAGAGCGAGGTCATTTACGGTATACTCCCAATGCCGAAGCTCGATGAAAATCAGTCCGTATATTATTCGGGCTGTACCGACCGTCCGCTTGCAGTGCCGATAACCGCCGCAGAGCATCTCGATGAGACCGGTCTCATTATCGAAGCTCTCTCAGCCGAGGGCTATCGCCGCGTGTTCCCCGCATACTTTGAGCAGGCTCTTAAGGTTCGCTACGCCGACCAGACCGATGACGCTAAGATGATCGATATCGTCAATGAAAACGTCATACTCTCCTTTACATATATGTACGGTAACTACGCAAGCCCGTATAATAATATGCTTTCGACGCTCTTTAACCTGAACAGCCCGAATACCGATGTCGCCTCCTACGCCGCTTCGATCAAAAACGCACAGGAAGCTCGCTGCGATGCGATCAACGAAAAATTCCAAAGCATGAATTAAAAATCTCCCGCCGCTTGCAATAAAGCGGCGGGAATTATTTTGTACTTTTTGCAGCTCCCGAGTAAAGCTGTGATGACCACTCAACCCGAGGAATAACTCAAAATCATCAACAAGTTCCCCCAATCCGAGGAAGAGCGAAGCGAATTCCGCAGTCATCGCAGAACCTTCACCGTCGCGCACCGCCGTTCGGCTGCCATGCTCCTAAGTGAGTAAAGCTTTGGTGGAGGGGGCAAGGAGAGGGAACCGCTTTTCTCGAAAAGTGGTTTCCTCTCCTTGAAAAAAACTATATTACCGAGCGATTCTGCCGGTGCCGTCGCCGCCGATAAGCTTTTCGACCTCATCGACCGAGACGAGATTGAAGTCGCCGTTGATGGTGTGCTTGAGACAGGAAGCACCTACCGCAAACTCGAGAGCCGCGGCGGGATCGTTCTTCGTGGCAAGTCCGTATATAAGACCGCCGGCAAAGGAGTCGCCGCCGCCGACACGGTCAACAATGTCGGTAATGTCGTAAATGCGACTGCGCGTGAAGACCTTGCCGTCGTTTATGCA
>CAYRKS010000069.1:0-973 GCA_964424855.1 uncultured Lachnospiraceae bacterium | reverse complement strand
GGGTTATCGCAACAGTCTTTACGTTCGGGAAATCGGACATTACCTTGTCGCTGATCTCCTTGTAGCAGCTCAGATCGATCTCGCCGAGCTCGGGCTTGTTCGAGGAGCTTATGCCGAGTGCCTTCTGGCAGTCCTCTTCGTTTGCGATAACAACGTCAACATACTTGACCAGCTCGGGCATTACCTCGTCGGCGCGCTTGCCGTATTTCCAGAGCTTCGCACGGTAGTTGAGATCGCAGGAGGTCGTTACTCCAAGCTCCTTCGCGGTCTTGAGCGCGTTGATCGCCTCTGCCGCAACACCCGCATCGACTGCCGGAGTTATTCCGGTCACATGGAACCACCTTGCATCCGCAAGGATCGCCTTCCAGTCGAAATCGCCCTCCTTGATGTTCGCAAAGGACGAAAACTCGCGGTCGTAGATGACCTTCGAGGGACGCTGGCAGGCTCCCGTTTCGAGATAGTAAATGCCCATTCTGCCCTTCGTGTTAGCAATGTCCGAGGTGTCAACACCGTATTTTCTCAGCTCGCGCTCGCAAGCCTTTCCGATGTCATTGTCGGGGAGCGCGGTCACGAACTTCGCATCGAGTCCGTAGTTGGCAAGCGATACGGCAACATTAGCCTCTCCGCCTCCGAAGGTCGCTTCGAGGGTCGGCTGCTGGAAAAGACGGTCGTAGCCGGGGGACTTCAGACGGAGCATGATCTCGCCGAAGGAAACGAATTTGTTCTTCATGATAAATTTCTCCTTTGTAATAAAATGATTCCAAAATATATTATACCACATTCCGAACGATATTGCAACAAAAAAATCGACCGATTTTCAGAAAAAATATCTGAAATCGGTCGATATCTAACGCTTCATCAATAATAGAAATTCGCGGTGCAGGTAGCCAGCGGATAGTCGCTGATCACATCGTTGTTTATAACAACACTCTCGGCATAGCCCGATACGAGAGTCTGGAGCTTTACCGCATTG
>CAYRKS010000068.1:0-9305 GCA_964424855.1 uncultured Lachnospiraceae bacterium | reverse complement strand
GCTTATGGAAAGGGGGCTGAAACGCAGTGACAGACGCAGCTGACAATAAGCTTATAGACGTTATCGATCTCAAAAAAAGCTTCGGTGAGCTTGAAGTCCTTAAGGGCATCAGCGTCACTATAAATAAGGGCGATATCGTCTGCGTTATAGGTCCCTCCGGCAGCGGAAAGTCTACCTTCCTTCGTTGCCTTAACTGTATGGAGGATCCCACCGCGGGTCATATAATCTTCGACGGCGTAGATATCGCAGATATGAAGGTCGATATAAATATCCATCGTCGCCATATGGGAATGGTCTTCCAGCAGTTCAACCTCTTTAATAATAAGACCGTCGTGCAGAATATCATGCTCGCTCCCGTCCATATCGGTCTCTCCGAGCTTCGAAAGGCACGCTTTAAGTCTTTCTTCGGCGGCAAAAAGCCCGAAAAGACTAAGCACCAGATAATCTCCGAGGCTCATGACCGCGCGATAGAACTCCTTAAGCGTATCGGTCTCGAGGATAAGGCTGATGTCTACCCCTCAACCCTCTCGGGCGGTCAGAAGCAGCGTGTCGCTATCGTGCGCGCCCTCGCAATGAACCCCGAGGTGATTCTCTTCGATGAGCCTACCAGTGCGCTTGACCCCGAAATGGTCGGTGAGGTTCTTGACCTCATGAAGCAGCTCGCACTCGAGGGCATGACAATGGTCTGCGTCACCCACGAGATGGGCTTCGCAAAGGAGGTCGGCTCGAGGATACTCTTCATCGATGAGGGAAAGATTCTCGAGGAAAATTCTCCCGCAGAATTCTTCGCTAACCCACAGCACCCCAGAACTCGCGAATTCCTTTCAAAGGTTCTCTGAAAACAGCTTTAAGCCGGACATTTCGAAAATGAAATGCCCGGCTTTATTTATTGTCAGTGCTCGGATATATATCCCACTCGAGCTTCGATAATATCTCAAACACCCAAAAGCCTCACCTCTCACAAAATCAATATAGCTTCGCTGCTTGCCCACACCTCTGTGAAATGCTAACATCATGTGAACCAAAATTCATATTTCGCCCCTTCATCTCCAATAACACATACAAAAATCCGTCAAATTGTAAACTTTATTCGCCGCTCGTCCAAGCTGTTGACTTTGATGACAAAATGTGATATAATTTAGTGTAGTAAAGTTCATCCTCCCCCTAAGACCGGAGCTATAAATGGGAAAATTTATAAAAAAATTCACTGTCTCAGCCGTAACCGCGCTGCTCCTTTTCAGCCCGCTTGCGGCATCATATAATAATACTCTGTCGGTCAGTGCCGCCGACCTAACCCTGCGTACAACCTTCCCCGATATCAGCAACGACGATTGGTTCGCCTATGATGTGAAAAAGCTCGTCGCCTCGGGGATCGTCAGCGGCTACCCCGACGGCTATTTTCACCCCGAGCGCGAAATGACGATCGCCGAATTCGTGAAAATTTTGGTATGTACCGATCCCTCGCTCACCGCAAGCGGTGCGGTCAGACTCTTCCCCGAGCATTGGGCATCGGATTTTATAACAATAGCATATGAAAACGGCATAATAACCGATGAGGATCTCATCTCCGGCTTCTATCCCGATTCACCGATAACCCGAGCCGCCATGACAAAAATGATGATCCTTGCACTCAATATCGTCCGTATCGGAAATGAATGTCCCTTCACCGATTCGACCGATCCATACGCCGCGGTAGCCTATAACGAATATCTCCTGCGCGGTTATATCCAGCCCGACGGTACTCGTATCTGTAAGGGCGAAAGCCTCGCAATGCGAAGTGAGGCGGCGGCAATAGCCGTCCGCGTAATGGAGTACCGCAGCGACCCATATTCCTTCAAAAAGGATGCCGTCCTCCAAAACGCCACCGAGAATATCCTGCGAACCGAGCGTGAGCTTATCGACCTCTTCTATGTCCTTAATCGTGAATTTATGACCGAATTCACCTTCCGTACCTCGCAGACCACCCGCCGCCTGCGCGAATACTGCGAACGCTCAAATGTCGCCAATCTCGAATATTTCTATAACGCCTTCACAAACATAGACCAGCTCGGAGACGGACGCTACCGCGTCACGATAGAATATCTCCCCGATATCCGAACCGTTAAAAAATATCACTCCGAGGCAGTCCTTGAGGCGGATCGAATAATCGCAAATGTCATCTCACCCGATATGACCGACCTCGAAAAGGTCACCGCTTTGCATGATTATCTCGTCAAAAACTGTGAATATGATATCGATAACTATAGATCGAATACCATAACTCAGATATCACGCCTCGCCTATGGCGCACTTATAGATAAAAAAGCGGTATGTCAGGGCTATTGCGCCGCCTTCGCACTCCTCTGTGATCGTGCCGATATCAAATGTATCGTCGTCGGTGGAAACGCTCCAAACAGCAGCGACAGCCACGCATGGAATGTCGTCCTCATCGACGGTGAACGCTATCATGTCGATACTACCCATGATGACCCAGTCCCCGACCGCAAAAATACCGCCTCGCATAAATATCTCTGCCTCACCGAGAACGAAATGATCTCCTACGGCTATACCTGGACAACCGGCAGCTCAGACCTTAAATACTTCAGATAATTCCGATCATTTCTCGAGCCGCACTTAAAAACCTTCCACGGTTCTCTTTACAAAAAAGCACCGCCGACTTATCGCATAATGCGAAAAGCCGGCGGCTTTTTATTTTGTTCGCCTCAACACCCGTATGTAACGAGCTTAAGCCTTTTTATACACGTTCGAAATCAGAATCTCCGCGAAGCTTGTAAAGTACGACCTCGGTGAAAAAGCCTTCCTTTTCCTTGTAGCCGTCGTGCGAGAAATAATATTCCCCGCCGCCGAGCGATATCATTCCGGTAGAGCCGTAGCCGAACTTTGAGCCTCTGATCCCCGACTCGTGCTTCTCTCCGCGCTCACAGAGCGGGAAACGCTTTTTGCCTCCCTCTTCGAACGGATGACGTACATCGATGAAGTACATCGGATAATTCGGGAACTGCGGCTTGCTTCCACGGTATACCGCCGCAAAAACACAGTCTGTGTAAGCATCGTATTCGATGTTCTGTATGCCCCAGTTGGTGTTTCCGGTGCGTGCAAAGTACTTCTCGCCGCGAACTCCCTCGCACGACGTACCAAGCGGCTTGAAGCAGCCGTTTATTGACCCCTCGTCAAAGCAGAGCAACACCTGATCGTCGTTGTCATCACGGCTGTTGTCACTGTAGATTCCATAAGCAACAAATATCGATCTGCGTCCGTTGAAATCCGGAACGATGGTTATTCCGTCAATTCCGCTGCATCCGTATCTGTGCTCGACTCCGCCCTCGTTAAATAAGTAGTCCTCGCATACATCCTCGAGACGAACGACCTCCATTATCCCGTCGGATGCCATAAGTCCCGGCTCGGTTATCTTTGAAACATCAAATCTCGCAATGTAAAAGGTGTCCGCGTTTACCTCGCCGCTCTTTCCGAGTCCCTCGAGTATTCCGCGCCCGATAGCATCATTCTTGTACTCGAGCGATCCGATGACCGTCTTTGTCTCCGCATCGTAGGCAATGCAGCCCAAATGTCCCGTAAGACCGTCCGCAAAGCCGATCATGTTTCCCTCCATGTCGGTCTTTACCAGCTTCGTCGTGAAGGAGTAGTACATATACTCTCCGTCGGTGGCAATGCCCTGGCAGTGTCCGCAGTTCGTCTGTATACCCGAATATATAGTCTTTACATTTTCCTTGCTCATAGCTTCAAAGCTCCCTTCGCAGAATTTATTTCGCTTCAGTCCTCGACCGTCTTGCAGGCGACCAGATCGATCCCCTTCTCAACAAAGTCCGCACAAACGACCTCGCCGCGCTTTACAGGTGCCTTTACCTCAAGCTCTCCGATCAGCTTCATAGCCTCAAAAAGCTTCGGCTTCGGTATCGGCGAAGCAGTGCGTACAGGTAAAAGCGTGTCGTTCTTCGAGCCGCTGAGCTTTACCGTCGAGGTAAGTGTGCGGGTCGGATTGGTGAACTCGGTCTTCGCATAGTTGTATCCGCGCTTGCAGGTGTTTCCCGAAATGTCTGTCACGTTTCCCTCAGAGTCGAGCTTTACCTCAAGCTGGCAGCCCATCGGGCAGACGATACAGGTAAGATTCTTTATTGCTTCCATCTTCATTCGTCTCCTTTGTTAAGATGTATCTCGAGCTTGTCAATGCCCGAGCCGAGCAGCTTCTCGCATTCCTCAACGCTCAGTACGATCGACTCCATCTCGCCCGGTGCTACCGAACGCTTCGAAACCGACTTGAGTACCTCATCGCCAAGCTTGACCTCGAGCTTTACATTCTTGTAAATGTTGTCAACTCTGAAGAAGAACTTCAGCTCCTGCGCACCGTAAAGCTCAAGCTTCTGCGGAACCGTGTAGCGTACTCCGCCCGTTCCCTCGCAGACGATCGACTTCGCTTCGCCTTCGCCAAAGCCGCCGTTCTCGATGAATCTCGCCGCCGAGCCGCCCGCCATGTATGCCTCGCGAGTAACAAAGTCAACGAGATCGTGGACATGAAGCGCATTTCCGCAGGCAAATATTCCGGGAACCGTGGTTTCGTTGAACTGGTTGACGACCGCTCCGCCCGTGATACGGTCGAGCTTTATGCCCGCCGATTTAGCAAGCTCATTCTCGGGGATGAGTCCGACCGATAAAAGCAGCGTATCGCACTCGATGTACTCCTCGGTTCCGGGGATCGGACGACGATTTTCATCGACCTTCGAGATCGTTACGCCCTCAACGCGATCCTTTCCGCGGATCTCCGTGACCGTGTGCGAAAGATAAAGCGGTATGTCAAAATCGTTGAGACACTGCGCAATGTTGCGCGCCAGTCCGCCCGAATAGGGCATAAGCTCGCAAACTCTTAAAACCTTCGCACCCTCAAGCGTCATTCTGCGCGCCATGATGAGTCCGATGTCTCCCGAGCCGAGAATGACAACTCTCTTGCCCGGCATATAGCCCTCGATGTTTACGAAACGCTGTGCCGTTCCCGCAGAATAAATTCCCGCCGGACGCGTTCCCGGAATGTTCAATGCTCCGCGCGTTCTCTCACGACAGCCCGTGCAGAGAACGACCGCTCCCGCCTTCATCATAACAAAGCCGAGCTCGGGCGAAACAAAGGTAACTACTCGATCGTCAGAGACCGAAAGCACCATGCTGTTCGTGACATAGCCGATACCCGCCGCCTTTACTTCGTCGATGAATCTTCCCGAGTACTCGGGGCCCGAAAGCTCCTCGCCAAACATATGAAGTCCAAAGCCCGCGTGTATGCACTGATTCAGTATTCCGCCAAGCTCCTTGTCGCGCTCGATTATGAGTATGTCCTCCGGAGCTATTCCGCTTCGATTCGCTTCAAGCGCAGCCGCCAGTCCGGCAGGTCCGCCGCCGACTACGACTAACTTTTTTTCCATTGTGTATTCCATAATATATAAATTATAACCGCAGCTCTCGCTCTGCGAAAGCTTCCTTTCCGCTCCCATCGGAGCTGGTTTTGTATTTCCTTTTTCCCTGCCAAACCGATTCCGCTCGGATGAGGCTCGATAGTCCTCTCGGTAATCAAAGCCTCGATTCAAAGCACTCATCGGCTGAAGGCTCGTATTATTTCGTCTTTCCGAAAAGCAACTTGCTCTCGCCGCCGCGCTTCGTTATCTCTTCAAGCGGTATACCGAGCTCGACCGAGATAAGCTCTGCAACTCTCGGAGAACAGAAGCCGCCCTGGCAGCGTCCCATTCCCGCACGGGTGCGAAGCTTTACCATGTCGATCGTTCTCGCGGGTATCGGACGATGGATAGCATCAAGTATGTCACCCTCGGTTACAGTCTCACATCGGCAGATTATCTTGCCGTATGCAGGCTCGCGCTTGCAGCGTTCGACCTTCTCCTCCTCCGAAAGCTCGCGGAAGGGCTTCTCCTTGTGTCCGTTCGCGGTTCTGAAGGGCTTGTGATCCTCTCTCTCGATAAGCTCGAGACCCATAGCGGCAAGCTTGTCCTTCGCATAGTCTGCGACCGCAGGCGAGGAAGCGAGTCCGGGCGACTCGATACCGACCATGTTCAGGAAGTTCGCAGCCTTCGCCGAGGGCTCAATGTGGAAATCGTCGGTAGTCGGTGTCGGTCTTACTCCCGCAAACGAGGTTATGACCGCTCTGAGATTTATCCCCGGTACAAGACGCTTTGCCCCCTTCGATATCTCATCAAGTCCCTCTGCCGTGGTCGAAGCATCGTCGGGATCGACCTTGTGCGCGTTCGGACCTACCAGAATGTTTCCATCGACCGTGGGCGAAACAAGGATTCCCTTTCCTTCGCGGCTCGGGCAGGCAAAAAGCGTTGCAGAGCAGGTCCTTCCCTCTGCCTTGTCGAGGATCATGTATTCGCCGCGTCTCGGGATTATGTCGATAGCAAAATCCGGATCGACCAGACGCGCAAGCTCTGCCGAGTGTACTCCCGCACTGTTTACCGCATATCTCGCATCTATCTCAAGCTCGCCCGCAAATACCTTTACAATACCGTCCGCACTCTCGATCTTGTCAACTCGACTGTCAAAGAAGAAGTCAACACCGTTTATCGCAGCATTCTCCGCACAGGCGATGGTCAGCTCGTAGGGACAGATTATTCCGCCGGTCGGAGCAAGCATAGCTGCGGTAGCATCGGGCGAAATGTTCGGCTCGAGCTCGTTGAGTCTCTCGCGCGAGATGATCTCGAGTCCTGGAATGCCGTTCTTTCTTCCGCGTTCGAGCAGTACCTTGAGCATCTCCTCGTCCTCTGCGCCAAAGGCAACAACAAGAGAGGTATTATTCTTGTAGGGAACATCGAGCCGGTGTGCAAGCTCTGCCATTGCAGCACAGCCCTTCGCATTAAGCTCTGCCTTGAGCGTGCCGTTAGCCGCGTCAAAGCCCGCGTGTACGATCGCCGAATTCGCACGGGTCGCTCCGCTCGCAACGTCGCTGCCCGCCTCGATAACGGCAATGTCAAGCTTGTATTTCGCAAGCTTGTACGCAAGCATACATCCGTTTACGCCTGCGCCGATTATTACTATGTCATAGGTCTTCATGTTTTGTTTTCCTTTCTAAACCTCTTACTGCTTTCCGTATCTCTCGCCAAGAAGGAATTTCATCACCTTGACCGCAAATGCCGCAGTCTCGATCGAAAATCCCTTTCCGAAATGGTGGAGATTGAGCTCCATGTTGTAGCTGCCCTTGTAGTTTACCTCGTCGAGTGCACAAAATACATCGTTCCAGTTTATCGTTCCGGTCATCGGTATCTTGTGCTGATCGGTCAAGGTGTCGTTGTCGTTGAGATGTAAGACCGAAATGCTCGGACCGAGCATACGGATAACATCCGCCGACGACGGATTACCGTTGAAGCGAGTCGCCTTGTTCGAATGCCCCGTGTCAACACATACCGACATCCAGTCGGCATTGTCCCCGACCGCACAGATACGGTTGTACGACTTTATGAACTCGTTTATGTTTCCGAAGAAATCACAGCAGCCCAGCCCCGTCGCATCTCCGAAGGTCTCGCTCGCGATCTTTACTCCGTATTTCTTTGCATACGGTATCAGACGGTTGAACATATCAAAGTTCAGCTCGTGCATCTTCTTCGAAGGACATTCGGAACCCATGAATATCGTCGTCACACTGTGTATGACAACATAAGGCGCACCGAGCTGCGCCGCCGCCATGCAGTCGATCCGACCGTTGGCTATGAGCGCATCGTCCTCTTCTTTATTGCCGATAAAGCCTTTTATCTGACCGTGCGTCTGCCCGATCTCAAGTCCGAGCGAATCGGCATAGCTCTTGATGCCCGCATAATAGCTGCATATCTCATCATCGCTCTTAGAATATATCGACTCGGGATTGCGATAATCCCAGTTCCGACCGCAGGTGTTGAAATCCACCGCGTCCGCGCCGATCTCCTTCGCGATCTCGAGCGCACGGCGGTCGCCGTACTGCTCCTGAAACGCTCCTATAGAAATGCTTACTTTTCTCATAATATAAAGCTCCTTAATATGAAATCATAAAAGAAAATCTTAATTATGTGCCGCTTGGCTCCGTGTCCGCACCTAACCAGTACTCGCCCCATGCGTCCACTATCTCGTCCTGACGCTCGCTCGCCGTGTCCTCGCGCTGCTCCGCAATGCAGGCACACAGCGTGTCAACTATCAAAAGCTGCGCCAGCCGCGATACCGTCGCCAGCTTCGATTCTACCGCCTCGCCCGAGACCGCGATAAGCGAAAGATCACACAGCTTGGCAAGCGGACTGTCCGAATAACAGGTTATGCAGATGGTCTTCGCTCCCTTTTCCTTTGCGATCTTCATCGTCTTGATTATGTCGTGCGTCCGTCCCGTGTAGGATATCGCCAGAGCCACGCAGTCGGAGTCGAGCATCAGCGCGGATGCCGAGCTTATGTAGCTGTCTCGGATAACTACCGCCGGAAGCCCCAGCTTTATAAACCTGAACGCCGCATCCTCGGCAAGCATCGCCGAGCTGCCTATTCCGTAAAGCTCTATCCTTCGCTTTGCGCCGATCAAAAGCTCGACCGCCTTCTCAAGATCTCCCTCCGACATGGTCTCACAGGTCGTCCGAAGCGCATCCACCGTGTTGTCGCGCATCTTGCTCATTATAACAAGTGGGCTGTCTCCGCGTGCGACCTTCTCAAAAAGCGGTGTCCCGCCCTCCGAAAGGCTCCGCGCAAGCGCAAGCTTCATCGCCGTGTAGCCTTCGTAACCGAGCATCGCCGCAAAATTCGCGACACTGCCCTCCGAAACTCCGACCTCGCCCGCAAGCGTCTTCATCGTCATTTCGGTCGTCCTCTGCGGCTCACTCAAAATAAATCCCGCGATCCGCTTCTCACCTGCTGTCATGGACGCAAGCCGACGCTTTATAATTGAAAGTGTGTCCTCCACTCGACTCCTCCTTTCCTCGAACGTGATTATTATATCACATATATCTCGATTTGTCAATAAGTTTTACTCAACTTTTTTGACTGTATTTTGAGTAAAATTCAGATTTGATATTTTTCGTGAAAAAATTATTAAATATTAAAATATCTATTGCATACTTTGCTAAAGCATGATATAATTATTATATAAAACAGTTATAATTGTCGTACTGTCCGCGATAACGCACATAAATTCAATATCATAAAGGATTTTCAATATTATGGAAGAAAAAATCAACCGAAAGTTCACCTTTGCCGACGTTGACGCTCAAAAGGCATATGCCGCCGCCGAAAAGCTCACCGTCGAAATAGAAAAGGTGATCGTCGGAAAGCATCGCGAAATAATACTCCTC
>CAYRKS010000067.1:8301-9307 GCA_964424855.1 uncultured Lachnospiraceae bacterium | reverse complement strand
GTCGCAGGTTCGAATCCTGCCAGGCGCGCCAAACGAAAAAACCGCTTATCATCGAGATAAGCGGTTTTTTCTTGGTGTGGCGGGACTTTTTCGGCTTTTATTTTTGCGACTCAGTTCTTGAATTTGCGGCTCAAAAGGCAGAAATGCACCTCAAGGTTGTATTTTGGTTGTACTGCCTCAGCTCAAAAAAGCCGAGGCTAACGCCTCGGCAAAAAATTACTTTTTTGATTCGATATACAGATCGATCGCCCTCGTCACGATCTCGCCGAGGGTTAATTTCGTCTCGTCGCGGAGAGCGTCGATTTTGCCGAGCATTCACGTTCATCGGGTCTCGGGCTTACCGAAGCCCCATCCGCTCAAGCCCTCATCCGTCAGCTCGAACGACTCTGCCGCGCATTTTTTCGACCGAAAGCCTCATGTTCAAAAAACTTTTTCACTTTATTGCTTTGGAGTACATCTATTTGAGTTACAATGTATATGAAACTTTTACGGAGGTATTCCAATGAAAAAACTGATCCTACCGGCTCTGATCTGCCTGATGCTCCTGCTTTCACCGAGCGTTTTTGCGGCTCGAACCGTCACGATAACCTCGGAGCCGAGCGATGCCTCGGGTCAGCTCGGCGAGACGCTGAGCTTCGATATCGCCGCAAACGGCGAGGGGCTATTGAATTACATCTGGTATCTGCGAATAGAGGACGCTTCGACCGGAGAGCCGCTCGAGGAGATCGAGCTCGGCTTCGGCAGCTCGACCTCGCTCACGCTTAATTCAAGGATGGTCGAGGAGGGCAAAAAAAGCTATGTCTACTGCCTCGTCTCGGATTCGTCGGGGGACATCGTGACCTCGCGCTCCGCAAGCCTCGGACTCAGCCTTGCAGAGCCGCTCGCAATAACGATAAGCTATCAGCCGAGCAATGAGCTGACCTGCCGCGTCGGCGATGAGCTGATGATCTCGGCAGCGGTTTCAAATCCCGAGGAGCAGCTCGGGTCGCTCACCTACCGCTGGTAC
>CAYRKS010000067.1:0-8291 GCA_964424855.1 uncultured Lachnospiraceae bacterium | reverse complement strand
CGATGCCGATCCGACTCGAGGGCGAGAACAAGCCCTACCTCGTCGTTCCGACCGATCTCACGGGTGCCTACTGCTACTACTGCATCGTGACCAACGAAAAGGACGGACGGATAACCGAATCCGATCCGAGCGCACTCGTCCGCGTCACAGTCGAGCCGAGCGAGAGCATCGACTTCGAAGACGTATCGGCAAGCTCTTGGTATTATTCCGCGGTAAAGACCGCCTGTGCTTCGGGCTATTTCAAGGGACGCACTCAAACGCGCTTCTGCCCGACCGAGAGCATAACCATCGCCGAGGCGATAACGCTTGCCTGCCGTCTTTACAGCCGCTCGAGCGGTGATGACGCGCCCAAAAACGGCTCGCCGTGGTATTCCACCTACATGAACTACGCGCTCGAGCATAAAATAATCGACAGCGATCTCAGCTCGTCGGCGAACACACCGATAACTCGCGGATTTTTCGCGCGGCTCCTGGCTCTCTCGATCGGCGACGAAGCCCTCAAGCCGACTGTCGAGGTCGCGGACGGCTCGATCTCCGACCTTTCGAGCGACGATGAGAGCTCCGAGAGCATATACAAGCTATATCGCGCGGGCATCCTCACCGGCTACGAGGACGGCTCGTTCCATCCCGACGCGCCGATAACCCGCGCCGAGGCTGCCGCCGCCGTCTCGCGGATAAAGTAAACAAAAAATTTTCTCTGAAAGCGAAATGCTTCATCGTCCTTTGCGTCTTTAAGGGTGAACGGCAAAATCCACATATGAACAAAGGAGAACGATATGAAACGCTCGGCAGCATTTATTTTGACCCTTCTCTGCCTTTTCGGTATTTCGGGCTGCGGCTCGGAGGAAGCCTTTTTCATCGCAAAGGTGCTTGAGATAGGTGATTCGACTATCCTCGTTGAGGTCACGGATAAGGGTAATTGCGGCATATCGGTCGGTGATCAGATCCGCTTTTCGAGCGAAAAGCTCGGCGGTGTTCTCGAAAACGACAGCTCGATCGTCACCGAAAACTCTCTGCGCGTCGAATTCAACGGCGAGATAATGGAGACCTACCCGTTAAAGATCGGCGAGATATTATACATCGACATAACCGATGCCGACGGAGCTTCGATCGAATGACCGCAGCAAAACAATAATATCACCGATAAATAAGGTGGACATAAAAAGCTCCGACCCGTGCAAATGCACGGGTCGGAGTACTTTTTTAAGACTCAAGCTCGGTTGAACGACTTTATATTTTCAAAATCGTTCGATACGTTATCTTATATTCATGAGGCAGACCGAAACAAAGCCGCAGCCGACTCCGATCCACTGCTGACGCGAGAGCTTGTCCTTGAAGCGAACGATACCGATTATCGTCATGAGGAGCGACTGGAGACCCGAGGTCACGGGGAAATATATCAGACCGTCGATGTTCGCAAGTCCGATCATAGTGAGTCGCTGATAGATGCAGAGCGAAAGTCCGGCGGCAAGTGCGTAGGGCAGAACCTTCTTAAAGCGGAATTTTTCGTGAGGCGCGGTCGGTCTCTTCATGAAGAGCACGATAATGAAGGCGAATATCGCCGCCGCACCGTAGGTCACTACGAGCATGGAGGTCGAGCTGTCACCCGCCTCGGTATTTGCAAAGAGCTTGCCGTAGATATTCTGAAGGGTCGAACCCAGTCCGCAGAAAACCATAGCGATGAGCGTGAGAGCAAGCCATTTTCCGTTCGCCTTTTTGCCGTTTCCGCCGCTCTTATCGAGAGTCGTAAGGATGAGCGAGCTGACAAGGAAGATGATACCGACGACCTGGAAGATACCGACCGATTCCTTGAAGATGATGACGCTCGAGATCGTCGAGATGAAAATGCTGAAGCTCGTAATCATAACGGTGAGCGAAACCGGACCGCAGGAGAGAGCCAGCGAATAGAGACACTGGAACAGCACGTTCGAGAAGCCGATCACCACGCCGAACATGAAGGTGTAGCCGGTGTATATCGTCGGGCGGAAGATGACCGCAAGGAAAAACATTACCGCCGCAAAGAAAATACCGTTGTAGAAGAAGCTGTCGCGCGAAGATTTCAGATATTTCTTGCAGACCTCACCCTGGATAGTGACTTTTCCGCAGGCGAAGATCTCGAGCAGCAATATCAGAAGCGATTGCATTAAAAAGCTCATTTTGGTTAAATCCTCGATTCAAATTTTTTCACAAATAATTATAGCACATTTTTCAGTCTGTGTCAAGTAAGCTTTTCACCAAAAAATCCGAAAAACTTTGCCGTATAATCGAATCATACTCGAATTATGCTCAAATACTCAGCGAAGCTTGATCTCGTGCCTTTCGACAACCAGCCTTGCATAAAGTATCGAGGCAATTACAAACACCAGCGTGAGTGCCGAAAGCACCTGCTGACCGTATATCGTTAATCCGAATATCGAATTGCCTCCGTCGCGCACCGCGCCGAGTATGCGGCTTCCGACCAGTGATGCCAAAAATCCGACGACTCCGCCGACGCTGCTGCGTATTGCCGTTGCCTGAACGAAATATTCGGTCTCGACATAGTAGTAGGAGATGTTGTTGAGGTTCTGAACCGTTCCGGCGTTGCTGACCGCATATAGTATCGTGTAGACCACGATGCACCATTTAGCTGTCGGAGAGGAGAACATATTGAAGGCAAAGCCGACCGCCGCGATTCCGAAGGCAAGCTCAAGCCCCTTCACATAACTGTGACGATCCGAAAAGCGTCCTATCGGCTTTGAGAGGAAGAAACGTGCCAGATTTCCCACATTGTTTATTATCTGCACGGTACCGACCGTCAGCATAAGATCCTTAGTCTTGTAAATGCCGAGGAAGCCGACCGTGAGTCCCTTTCCGAACTCCCAGAGACAGGTCATCAGAATCACGCTCATAAAGCCCTTGTTCCTCAGTATGCTCCTTATGACCTCGGAGATCGCGGGTGAGCGTCCCTCACCGCCTCGGTCGGGCGCGATCATGAGAAGGCAGATAAGATTGCAGAGGCTGACGACAAAGCCCGCCGCCGCGATGAATATAAAGCCCTTTGTAAGCTCTCCGAGCGATTCGAAGCGGTCAACCACAAAGCCTACGGCAAAGGTGAAGCACATTCCCGAGATGAGCGATGCCATCTCCTTGCTCGCGCCGAAGCTTCCGCGCTTTTTCGGATCGACGAAGGAATTTCCCCATTTGAATATTATCGATGTGACGCTGTAGTAGAAGAAATATGCCGCCAGGATGCAGACCGTCACCAAAACCGTCCGCACGGTCGGTGAGACCGGAGCAAAGGGGATGAGGAACATCACGGCAAAAAGCAGTGAGCTCAATGTGTTGAACACAGTTGCCAGACGCTTAACGCTCTTCATTCGTCTGAGCAGGATTATCGAGGTGAGCTGAAACAGAAACGCCGCGGTTATGAACGATGAGATTATTCCGATCAGCTCGTCCGAAAGCTCGAGCACAGTCAAAAGCTTTGCAAGATATGCGTCACCAGCAAGCAGTGCCATGAAATATTCGAAGGCACACTGCGCGCTGTAGGCAAAGCGCGACCGCTTGTACTCCTTTGAACTGTAAATATCGTTTTCCAAGTTGATATCCTCCTAAAAACAAGCTACAAGAATTATAGCACACTGAAAGCAAAAAAGCAATAGCTTTTCCCAAATTTGATAGCTTTCGTCACAAACAGCGAAAAAGCCCTTGACAAATCTCTAAAAAGCGGTTATAATTATTGTAATAAATCCGCCGAAAGCTCACCCTCGCGGTACCTTCGGCAAAGAAAAGAGATAAAATATCAATTATGGATCAAAAATTCTCCTCCAAAAAATGCTGTGCCGAGCTTTTTCTCACCTTTTTGAGGATCGGCGCATTCACCTTCGGCGGCGGCTATGCAATGCTCTCGCTCATCCGCCGCGAAACGGTCGAAAACAAAAAATGGATCACCGACGATGACATCCTCGAGATCATCGCCATCGCCGAATCGACCCCCGGACCGATCGCCGTGAACTCGGCGACCTTCATCGGCTACCGCGTCGGCGGAATTTTCGGCTCATTCTGTGCAACGCTCGGAGTCGTTCTGCCCTCGTTTGTGATAATTTCGCTGATCTCACTCGCGCTCTCGGAATTTTCGAGCCTGAGTGTCGTGAAATACGCTTTTCTCGGGATACGCGCCGGAGTTCTCGCACTGCTCGTAAAGACTCTTTTCAATATGCTCTCAAGCTCCGAAAAAAAGCCGTTAGCGGTCATCATCTCGCTCGGAGCGTTTCTACTCGCGGGGATCGCGAAGGTCAACGTGATACTCGTCCTCGCGCTCTCGGCTCTCGTCGGGTTTGTCTCGTCTGTGAGGAGGGCTGAAAAATGATACTTCTCGAGCTGCTTTTCACCTTCATGAAGATCGGCGCGTTCACCTTCGGCGGCGGCTATGCAATGCTCCCGCTGATCGAAGCCGAGGTCATCGCGCACGGCTGGCTCTCAGAGGAGAAGCTGGTGAATTTCATCGCAGTCAGCGAATCCACCCCCGGTTCCTTTGCGATAAACATCTCGACCTATGTCGGAATGGAGACTGCGGGACTCGGCGGAGCGTTTCTCGCAACGCTCGGAGTGATACTTCCCTCATTTGTAATAATCCTGCTGATCGCGCAGATATACGATAAATTCAGAAAAAGCCGCATAGTCTCGGGCTGTATGTCGGGACTCAAGCCCGCGGTCGTCGGTCTCATCGGCGCGGCACTGCTTTCGGTCGGCTCGACCGTTTTTTTCGGAGACGGTATATCGACCGAAGTCCTTTCCGAGCCGTCCTTTTGGGTCTCGCTTGCGATATTCGCCGCAATGGCTCTGCTCGCCTTCAAAAAGCTCCACCCGGTGATAATAATCGCGTTCTCCGCGCTGCTCGGGATCGGAGCGGGCTTTTTGATCCTTTGACCATATGTCAAATGATCATCTGTCAAAAATAAACATTCAGTTCCGCGCCGAGCGTCTTAGCCGAAAGCTATTGACACGGCGCGGGATTTCTGATATAATGGAAGCATATAGGCTCTCGATAGCTCATCGAGGCAAAAAAATAAGCTTTAAGGTGGATAAAAAAATGTACAATATCAAGCTTTACGATCACGTTCCGAAGCCCGAGCCGGCAAGCTCGGGAAAGGTCATCGCCGCGCACTATTACCCTTCGTGGACAAAGGGCGACAACACGCTCAATCATCAGTTCGAGGACAACTTCGAATACCCCGAGCGCACTCCTCTCGCAGGCTTCTACGAGGATAAAAATCCCGAGGCGATCGACTGGGAGATCAAGTGGGCACTCGAGCACGGCATAAACTGCTGGATATACTGCTGGTATCGCCGCCGTGAAAACATGGGCAAGCCGATGACCCCCGCCGATCTCAGACTCGGAAGAGGTCTTCACGACGGCTTCTTCAACGCACATTGGTGCAATATGATGAACTTCGCGATAATGTACGAGGCATCCGACCGTTGGGGCGCATCCGACCGCGAGGATCTCATGAACAACGTCCTGCCCTTCTGGTTCGAGCAGTATTTCAGCCGCGAGAACTACCTCAAGCTCGACAACAAGCCGGTCGTTTTCCTCTACGATCCGCACCGTCAGCTCTGCAAGCTTCTCGGCGGTCCCGAGGGAATGAAGGACGCGCTCGACGCTTGCCGCGCCGTCGCAGTCGAAAAGGGCTTTGACGGCATCATCTTCGCCGAGCAGATCATCGGAAACGATGATCCCATCGAGGGCGCAAAGAGCCGCGGAGTAGATTTCTGCTTCAGATACACGATCAACTGCTGTCAGCGTCAGCTCGAGACCTCGAGCGAGACCGCGTATGACGCGCAGTACAAGCGAAATCTCAACCTTCTCTCGAACGATCCTTACCGCTCGGTAATCACCGTCACTCAGTTCTGGGATCCCGAGCCCCGCGTAAAGGGTCTCCCCGCAATACCCTTCACGCCGAATTATTACTATCTCAGCTTCAAGGATTACCGCAAAATGCTCCGCACCGCGAAAAATCTCTCGGACGGCGCACCCGAGGGCTCGATCGCAAACCGCCTGATAATGGTCGATAACTGCAACGAGTGGGACGAGGGACACTATCTCTTCCCGAGCTATCGCTTCGGCTTCAAGCATCTCCAGTGCATCCGCGAGGAGCTGACCGAGCGCGACAATCTCCCCGACTACCGTATGCCCGAATCGCTCGGCTTCGGACGCTATGATGAGGCGTGGGGCGGCGATTCCATCGACCTCTCGGCTTACAATTACCGCAAGCTCGATGACGGCGAGTTCACACATTATCGCTATTTCAACCCCGATCGCACTCCGATAAAGAAGGACTGATCGGTTTCAAGCATATCTTACTCGGCTCACCGAAAAATTCGGTGAGCCTTTTTTCGAATAGCTATTGACTTTTTCGGGAAAATGTGATAAAATAATATCGGTTGCATAACGTATAGAATCAAATCACGGTGGTTGCATAATTTGTAGCTTCAAATCCTTCCGCTTCACACCGTCTTCGCACCGCCGATCAGCTTATTTTAGGAAAAGAGGTATAAAAATGCCGCGCAAGGCAATGTTTACACGAGACGATATCATCGCCGCCGCACTTGAGATCACCCGCAGCTCTGGAACTGCGGCAGTCACCGCACGCGAGCTGGGAGCAAGGCTCGGCTGCTCCTCCCGCCCGATGTTCACCTTCTTCGATACCGTCGAGGAGCTTCGAGCCGCGGTTTTCGAAAAAGCCGTCGAGATATATCTCGAAAAAATGAAGGTCGAAGGCTTCATAGAAAGCTCCTCCGAGCCGTTTTATTCGCTCGGGCAGGCTCAGCTCGATTTTATCGCCGAGGAGCCTCAGCTCTGGCAGCTGATCTCGGGCGACCCTATCCGCCAGCTTGAGCTTGTCGAGCAGCTCGCCTCCGATCTCGCCGAAAAAAACGAGTCTGCGGGTCTCGACCGTGATTCGGCACACTGCCTCGCACTTCAGGTGATACTCGCCGCCGAAAGTATGTCTCCCTACCTCGCAATGAATGAAGTAAAAGAGGCAAGGCTCGGCTTCGATCGGGTCTATCTCGCACTCCTTAAGGCGTTCAAGGAGCTGCCCGCTCTCGCGTCCGAAGGCTTTGACCGCGCGAAGCTTTCAAGGGAGATCAACGAGCTGCCGATGTCGGACGGACGCAAAGCCCCCGCACCGCGCCGAAGCCGTTCGGGTTCGTTCGAAAGCTGGATCGACTGATACAAAAAATATCGAGGTCGCACAATGCACGCCCTCGATATTTTTTATTGAATCATTACTTATAATATTCATCGCCCAAAGCTCGGAAAAATCCGTTCTCAGAGCTTCACCTCCGATAATTGACCGAGAAAGCCTCGACCGGTTTCGTGTGCCTATGCACAAAATTCGTGACCCTTTGTCACGGAAGGTCGAAGCTTTTATGGTTGAAAGCTTCGCTTTCAACCATTCGCCAACCGCTCGGTGTCATACCGAAGCTCTCGCGAAACTTTCGGTGGAAAAATTCGCGGCAGCCAAAGCCAGATTCGGACGCGATCTGCGAGATCGGTAGCTCGGTCTCCGCAAGCAGACGCTTGGCGTGCTCGAGACGCATTTTCAATATCAGCTCGGTGAACGAGCTTCCGGTCGCCTCTCGAAGCAGACGCGAGATGTAGCCGCTCGTAAAATGAAATTCCTCGGAAAGCTCCGAAAGGGTTATCGTCCGAAAATCCGCCTGCATACGCGAGAGCATCCGACCGAGCATACCGCCCGTCACGCGGGTCTTCACATTTTGTATGTGCCGATCGGCAAGTCGGCAAAACAGCTGCATAACAAGTGCCTGCTTCATCAGCGCATCGGTCGGCGCACATCTCACCTCGTGATATCTCAGACGCAGTAATAGGTCGATAAGCTCTGCATCTCCCGCCGTGTCGAACATCATCCAGCCGCCCTCGGCGCAGAGCGCACCGCCGAAAAAGCTCGACAGCAGCGTGTCGCTTCGAAGTAGCTGACGGTATATCTCTTCGAAATCTGTCTTGCGCATTATTATCTTAAAGGTCACACCGTCATCCGAAAAAAGCTCGATCCTGTGCTCGGTTCCGGGCGCGAGTATGCAGATCGTGCCACACTCAAGCTCGATCTCGCGCTCCGAGATCACCGCGCGTCCGTGTCCCGAGGTCTGACAGATCACCTCGAAAAAGCCGTGCGAATGCAGCTCGTGGCGGTCGTATCTCAAATGCCGCAGGACATGAACAAGGCTCCCGCGGTCGAATATCCGATCCTCGAGCTGAAATGCGGCGTAATCGTAATCCCTTCCCCGCC
>CAYRKS010000066.1:0-9361 GCA_964424855.1 uncultured Lachnospiraceae bacterium | reverse complement strand
CACCGCGCTCGTCGCGGGAACTCAATTCCGCGGACAGTTCGAGTCGCGCATTCTCGGACTCATAAATGAGGTCAAGGAGCAGGGCAACATCATTCTCGTCATCGACGAGGTACACAACATCGTCGGCGCGGGCGAAGCCGACGGTGCGATGAACGCCGCAAACATCCTGAAGCCCGCACTTTCGCGCGGCGAGATACAGGTCATCGGTGCGACCACCCTCAACGAATACCGCAAGAGCATCGAAAAGGATGCCGCGCTCGAACGCCGCTTCCAGCCGGTCATCGTCGATGAACCCTCCATCGAGGAATCTGTCAAGGTCATCGAGTGTATAAAGCACTACTACGAGGATTTCCACCGCGTCAAGATATCGAATGACATCGCGCGCCGCGCAGTCCTCCTCTCCGAGCGTTACATCACCGACCGTTTCCTTCCCGACAAGGCTATCGACCTCATCGACGAGGCGGCGGCACACGTTTCGCTCAATTCCACGGTCATGAAGGACTTCGACGAGGTGTCCGCAAAGCTCAGCGAGACCCGAAGCGAGACCGAACAGCTCGAGTCGAACAATTCTCAGACCGACGAAAAATATTACGAGCGTCTCGCTGACCTAAAGATGAACGAGATCAAGCTGAAGGATCGTCTCGGCGAGCTTGAAAACGCTCGAAGCAATGTCGAGGTCACGCTCGACGATCTCGCAAAGGTCATCGAAATTTGGACTGGCGTTCCCGCAAGCACGATAAACGAGAGCGAATTTCTCCGTCTCGACAAGCTCGAGGCGCGGATCAAGCAGCACATTGTCGGTCAGGACGCGGCGGTCTCCTCGGTCGTTCGCGCGATCAAGCGCGGAAGAGCCGGTGTTTCGGCAAAGCGCAAGCCGGTGTCCTTCATTTTCGCAGGTCCGACAGGTGTCGGAAAGACCGAGCTGGTCAAGACGATAGCAAGCGACCTCTTCAGCTCGCCCGACGCACTGATCCGCCTCGATATGTCCGAGTACATGGAAAAGCACGCCGTTTCGAAGATCATCGGCTCCCCTCCCGGCTATGTCGGCTACGATGAAGCGGGTCAGCTCACCGAAAAGATACGCCGTCATCCATACTCGGTCGTTCTCTTCGACGAGATCGAAAAGGCGCATCCCGATGTTATGAACATTCTCCTTCAGATACTCGATGACGGAAAGATCACCGATTCGCACGGAAAGCTCGTCAATTTCGAGAATACGATCCTCGTAATGACCACGAACGCAGGCTCCTCGACCGGAACGAGCTACGCGGGCTTCAATCAGAACAGCACCGCAGTTGCCGAAAACAAGACCGAAAAGGCTCTGGGCGAATTCCTCCGTCCCGAATTTCTGAACCGTATCGACGAGATAATCACCTTCCGCCCGCTCGATGAGAAGGATTTCGTCGAGATCGCGCGTATCATGATGAACGAGCTTGCCGCCGCTCTCGCCGAAAAGTCGATCACCCTCAAATTCACCGAGGCATCGCTCGAATTCATCTCGAAAAAGGCGTTTTCGAAGAAATACGGCGCGAGAAATCTCCGCCGCTTCATCCAGACGACCATCGAGGACAGGATCGCCGAGGAGATAATCTCGCACTACGAGACCAAGCTCGAGGCTATCGGCATCGACGCTTCGGAAACCGAGCTGACCTTCAGCTTCCTCTGATATGACCGAAAGCTGGTATGACCGCTCACTCGAGCAGATCGAGCATCGCTTCGACGCAGACCGCGGACGCGGACTCACCCGCGAAAAGGTCAGCCGACTGCGAAAAAAATTCGGTTCAAACACGATCTACCCGACCGAGCATCACAAATTCTTCGAATATCGCAAAAAAATGAGCACCGACTATGCGTCTCTCATCCTGTTGATCGCCGTTGCGGTCGCTGCGATATTCGAGCTGCCGATAGCTGCGGGCGCGATAGCGATAATGGTCGTGATAAATCACATCGCCGCGATATTTACATTCGTAAAGGCACAGCGAGTCCTCGAGGGCATGGAGGCTTATTCCCTGCCGACCGCGAAGGCTCTGCGCGACGGAAAGCTCTCACTGCTCGATATGCGCGCGCTCGTCCCGGGTGATGTGATATTCCTCTCGGCGGGAGATATCGTTCCGGCGGACTGTCGGATATTCGCCGCCGACGGGCTTTATATAAATGAAGGCTCGCTGACCGGAAATCTCAGCTCGGTGCGAAAGGACCCGAATTTCGCGGTGTTCCGCCCGGGCTTAAAGCCGGGCGAGCAGCTGAACATGGCGTTCGCCACGACGATCGTTACCGCCGGGAACGCCCGCGCGATGGTCGTCGCTACCGGAGCTTCGACGGTCGCCGCAGGCACCGAGCTGAAGCCGATCGTCACTCACGAAAACCTCCGAATATTCGCAAAGCTGCGCGATTACTGTAAAACATGGAGCCTGACCATGCTCCTGATGATCTTTGTCGTGTTTATCGCCGAGCTTTTTGTGAAATCCAACACCGCACTTGTTGATAAGAACATTTTCGATGTCGTAATGACCGGTCTTTCACTCGCCGCCGCCTCGATGGCGGAGCTTTTCACGGCATTCGGCTACATAGTGATCGGCTGTGGAATCTTCAACGCGATGAAACGCCGAAAGGATGTCAATGTCGGCGCGCTGATAAAAAACGCCGAAAAGCTTGAAGACCTTCGCGAGCTCGACTGCCTGATAATCCCGAAGGACGGAATGATCACCCAGTCGCATTCGCACGTCGAAAAGATATACATCCCGCGCCGACTTTATTCGGCGACCGACCGCGAAAGACTCGGAAATTTTCGCGGAACCATCCTCAGCGGAGTCATTTCGACCGGAATTTACGGTGCCGGACTCACAAATCTCAACTCATCCTCGCGAAAAATAACCGCCGATGAGGAGGCTCTGATCGAGCTTGCCTCCGAGCTGGGGCTCTACAATTCGAGCATCGACCGCGCCTACCCGATAATCGAGCATATGCCCGCGGGCGGTGCATCCAAGTTCGAAACGACATTGACGCTCGATTCGGATCGACATTACATGGCGGTCTGCCGCGGCGAGGTCGAGGAGATACTCAACTCCTGCGAATATTATTACGAACGAGCCGCGATATATCGCATGACCCCCGAGGATCGGCTCGAATTTCTCGGAGCGGCGCAGAGCCTTATGCGCGAAAATTACAAGGTGGTCGCGGTCGCGACCGGAGTTACCGGCTATAATAACCTTCAGCGCATCGGCGCGATCCAAAGCGACCTGACGCTCGAGGGCTTTATCGCCATCCGCGAACCGCTCCAGCCGGGAATCGCGCAGACTGTCGCACGCGCACGTTCGGCGGGTATTAGTGTGATATTGACGACCGATCGTTACACCGAAAGTGATAAATATATCGCGATGTCGATCGGAATTATCAAGGATGAGAGTGAAATACTCACAGAATCGCGGCTTCAGACGATGAGCCGCGACCTCCTCCGCGCAAATCTTCCTCTTTATAATATGTACTGCGGTATCTCAGCCGCCCGGCTTGCAGAGATAGTCGATATGTTCCGTGCCGACGGAAAAAAGGTCGGACTCCTCGCGGGCGGCATAAACGGCGCGCTTCTGCTCAAACGCGCGAATGTCGGCTTTGCGCAGGCGGTCACGATCTCGCCGAAGGCGAGTCGCTCTGGCATCGACATAAAATCGCGCCAAACCCCCGCATATTCGCGGATCGTCGGTTCGCACGGCAAGACCTTCGACTCCGAGGCACTGAAATTCATCTCGGATGTTGTCGTTTCAGACGCGGATGAGCGCGGAAATGGCGGATTTTCGGCGGTGATCTCGGCTCTCGAATATTCGCGCTCGATCTATAAATCGTTGCTGCGTGTAGTTCGATACCTCGTCACAACGCAGTTCGCACGAATTTTCCTGGTTCTCGGGACATTTTTCGTCGGAATGGAGACTTTGAACCCCGTTCAGCTCTGCTTCGGCGGTCTGATGATCGACTTTGCGGCGGTCATCTGTGCGGCATTTTCCAAGCCGCCGCATGACGCGCTGAATATTCGCGATGACGCGGAAAAGGCACTCGACAAATTTCTTACCGTCAACCTCCGCCCGATACTCTTTGCGCTTTTCGAGGCAGTGACGATATTGTCGCTGCCGAGTGTTGTTAAGCTTCTCGGATTTTCGTTAAATTCGGACGAATTTATGTCGGTTTGCTTCATCTCGTTCACGATCTGTCAGCTGATAAATCTGACCGAATACGCCGGTGAACGCTCGATATTCTCGGCGAATCTGCGCCTGAATATCATCTACGCGCTCTTTATTTTGGCTCTCGCGGGAACGATCGCCGCTTCCCTTCTTATCCCGAGCGTCGGCAAGATACTCGGAGTCGTGCCGCTCGGTCTCGTTCCGTCGATATGCTGTGCCGTGATACCGCTTTTGATGCTTGCTTTGCACGAGGTGTTCAAGCTCATCACGAAGAAAAAATGAGATTTGAACACACCTTTCAGCCGATATTCGATGAAAATTCGGAAATTTTGATTCTCGGAAGCTTTCCGTCGGTCAGATCACGCGCCGAAGGCTTTTACTACGGGCATCCGCGAAATCGATTTTGGCAGGTTTTATCCTCGATATTCGCGGAGCCGTTGCCGACCGATATCGCTTCGAAGCAGCTGCTGCTAAAAAATCACAGGCTTGCGCTCTGGGATGTCTGCTCCTCCTGCGAGATCGAGGGATCGTCCGACAGCTCGATACGCGAGGTCTCGCCGAATGACCTGTCGATCATTCTGAATCACGCGAAAATCAAGCATATTTTCACAAACGGGCGGACTGCCGACTCGCTTTATCGCAAATATTGTCAAAAAAGCTTCAGCATCCCGGTCAGCTGTCTGCCCTCGACCAGCCCGGCAAACGCCGCACAGACCCTCGAAAAGCTGATCTCAGCCTGGAAAATCATTTTACAAGGAGAATAGTTATGATCACGATCAACTCTCTCACCGCCGAAGAAATTAACATTTCGACCGATGAGGTCAAGAGCCTCAAAAATGTTAAATTCTACGATCCGAAATCCGAGCCCTTCCGCATTTACGGACTTCACGAGCCGCTTTCGTCTGCCCCCTATCACCGCATCCCGACAGATGTCGCACAGTCTACGAGCGACGTAGTTCGCGGTCTCAACTTTCACACCGCAGGCGGTCGTCTGAGATTCGTAACCACATCAAACTATGTGGCGATCAAGGTCTTCAATCCTTGCGGCTCAAATATGGTCAATATGTGTCATATAGGCTCGTCAAGCTTCGATGTTTATGTGAATAAAAACGGACGTGACACGTTCGCGGGTGTTCTGCGAGTCCCCGGAGTCTACTCCGAAAGCTTCGAAGCGGTCGCTTATCTCCCGGTCGGACGCAAGGAGCTCACGATCAATTTCCCGCTTTACTGCGGAGTCACCAAATTCAACATCGGTCTCGACTCCGATTCGACCCTCGAACGCCGCGATGATTACAAATTCGAAAAGCCGGTGCTTTACTACGGTAGCTCGATAACTCAGGGCGGCTGTGCATCCCGTCCCGGAATGGCATATGAATCGCTGATCTCGCGCAGATTTGACACGAATTATCTGAATCTGGGATTTTCAGGCAGTGCAAAGGGTGAGGAGGCGATCATAAATTACATGGCTTCGCTCGATTTTTCGGTATTTGTCTGCGATTACGACCATAATGCGCCGAATGTAGAGCATCTTCAGGCAACACACGAAAAGCTCTACAAGGTGATAAGAGCCGCTCATCCAACCGTTCCGATCGTTTTCGTGACCAAGCCCGACTGCGATCCGATAAACTCCGATATAACCGCCCGCCGCGATGTCGTTTACACGACCTATCACAACGCGAAAATGCGCGGAGAAAAGGTCATTTTTGTCGATGGCTACTCGCTTTTTGCCGGAGAGCTTCGCGAGGAATGCACGGTTGACGGCTGTCACCCGAACGATCTCGGAATGGCGCGCATGGCAGATGTCATCGGAAAAGCCGTTGAATACGCGCTGAATTGGCAGTAATATGTTATTTTTATGATATAAGGAGATTGATATTTGTGAATATCAACGAAATTATTTCTGCTGCGAAGGAGTCCAAGGGACTCGATGCCGCAGCGGCTCTCAAACTTTTTACATCCGACGAAGAGCTTGACTTTGCCGAGGAGCTTCGAAGAAAAAGCTTTTCGACCGCGACCACGATATCAGTAAAGCTCGATTTTTCGCCCGAAAATTCTCTCGCGGGACTTAAGCTCCGCGCCGTCGATGTCGCATCGTTCGGACATCGCCGAATTTTGCTGGATATTACCGAGCTCGGCGATCACTCGCCGTCCGAAGCGGTCGAAGCTCTGCTTTCGATCGAGCGCAAGCGCGATGACATTCGTCGAGTCGATCTGAAGCTCGGCGAAAATATCGATGAAAAGCTACTGACCGAGCTCAAGGCTTCGTCGGTCGCATCGGTCATTTTCGACGCGAGGTCGGACCTGCCGATCCTCGCGCGGTCGATCGGTATCGCGGATATCGGACTTTATACGAGCTTTACATCGGACGAATATCTTGTTCAGCTCGAAGCTCTGCTCCACCGCGCCTATGAGATCACGCCGCGTGTTGTGTATATCTCACACGATGATCTGCTCCCTTTGGATGTTTTTACAAGGATATGCCAAACGATTCGTGCAGCGCATCCCTTCGTCTCGCTCCTCGTCGAGCCGAATACGCTCGAGCTTGCAAAATTCGCAAACTCGTTCGTTGCCGCTCCCGACGAAAAGCCCGACAAGCTCGTCAATAAAATGATCCGCGCAGGACAGCTACCGAGCTTCTGCTCCGCCTGCCGTTTGGAAAATCGCACAGGTGAAGCCTTCTGTTCTGATTGTCATTCGGGGAAGATACACAACTGCTGCTATCTCAACGCCCTCATCACGCTCAAGGAATTCCTCTCCGATTTCGGTTCCCAGGACACTCGGATCGTCGGCACCGACATGATCCTCCGTGAGCTTTACAACATCAAAAACGATGACATTCGTTCTCTGATGGTAAAAACCATGAAGGATATCCGCTCGGGACAGCGCGGGATCCGCGTGTAAAATATTAAGAAAATGCAGGAAACTTATTGTCTTCCTGCATTTTTCTTTTTTATTCGATTTTTATCACTCGTTGACCTCAAATTTCCGCCAGCCGGAATTTTCGAAGGTGTGGAAATCTCCGAGCTTTCTCAGCAGCGCGGCAACCTCGGTCAGCGGCGGATATTCGTAGTCCCCATCCTGCCAAGCATAGTTTGCAAAGCGCGGTATCTGAGGAATATAGCCCGGCAAATGATCCCAAGTCGTCATGAGAACGCCCATCGCGCCGTTCGAACGCGCGGATTCACAGAGTCCGCGCACATTTTTCGGGTTATCCCACGGACAACAAAGGACATCGAAGCCTTTTTTGACGAAAAACGGCGTGCTCGGGTTGACATTGGTCGTGTAGCTGTACTGCCAATCGGCGATGATTATCGATTTGTCGAGCAGATCGACCGCCGGTGTCGTATCTCCCGCCGGAACTCCGAGCGGATCGCAAACGACGATGCTCTCCTTGAAATCGGGGTCGCAATCGCTCCGTCTCAGAAGCTGATCGTGCCAAATTATCGCGCGGCGACCCGATTTTGCAAGCTCGCCCTGAATCTCATTCAAATATTCGGCAAGCAGCTCGTGTGGCTTGTGCTTTTTGCACTCGGGGCAGGTCGCGAAGGAATACGCCTCGTCACAGCCGAGATGGAAATATTTTCCCGAGCCGCAAAGGTCGATAAGCTCACCGCGAAGCTCCGCGAGCAGCTTTTTCGCGTCGGGATTCGTGATGCACCAAGTCCAACCGTCCGGCTCGAATAGCTTTTGAAGGCGCGGATTCTGATTCAGCACCGTGTGGCGACCCGTGCAGGCGCGCGACTGAGTTGCGTGTCCGAGGTGGTTGATCATCGGGATGACCTCCATGCCGTAGCCGTGCGCAAGCTCGATCAGCGGCTTGATCCGATCCTTTGTGAACGCGCGATCCCACGAGAGCGACGGATCGACATCATAGCGAAGCATTCCCCAGAATTCGATGACGATGTGCGTAAAGCCCAAAAATCCGGCGTAAGCGATAGCTTTTCCGATAGCTTCGAGATTGCTTTCGGGGAAAATGCACAAGTGCATCATGCGAACCTTGAGTGACGGATCGCCCGTCAGCTCGGTCGCGGGGATGTAAAGCTCTTCCCTTCCGACCGATAGCTCCTGCGGAATGATAAGCTGTACAAGCATCGAAATTCCATCGATCATAGCCTTTTCGCTGATACCGCTGACGATCGCGCAGCTCTGATCGACCTTGACGCGGTAATAATTTCCGGCATCGGGCAGCTTTACGCTGAGTCCGGGAGCGTCGGACGAATTGAAAATCGCGCAGTTTTCCTCTCCGGTCGCCCAGACCTCTAACTTCGAGGCGGTAAAGGTGAAGCGGTTCCAGAGCTTTTTCACATTTTCAATGACATCCTGAGATGAGTTCTTTGGCAATATTGCCAGGCAATTCGCGCCGAAGCTCAGCGGCTGTGCGTCACTCTGCACAAATGACGCGGGCTTCGGATAAAGATGCGTTAAGTACATAAAAAATCCTCCATATGTGGTTTTTATATATTATACCACACACAGAGGATTTTTTCAAGTCTTTTTCGAAAAAAACTGCAAATTATTTAAGCATTTCGGAGACGATACCGCTTACAGCCGCGAGTGCTTCGTCAAGCTTCGAGGCATCGGTCGCGCCCGCCATTGCGTTGTCGGGTCGTCCGCCGCCCTTTCCGCCGCAAAGCTTTGCCGCCGCGCCGACGATCTTGCCCGCCATTGCTCCGGCACCGACCGCATCCTTTCCGCAGCCGCAGACGAGGTTCAGCTTGCCGTCGGCATTAGTCGCGATGACAGCGACAACAGTCGAGTCCTTAGCCTTGAGATCATCGATTACTCCGCGAGCCGCGTCGGGGGTCATGCCCTCGGTCTTTGCGGTAACTACAGTTACCGAACCGACCTTTACCGCACTGTTCATGATGTCGGAGGTCGCATTTGCCGCCAGCTTCGCATTGAGAGCCTCGATCTCGTGCTTGTCTGCCTTGATCTCCTCGGAGAGCTGAGCCGCACGCTTTGCGATCTCGGCAGGTGCGCACTTGAGCTCACGCGCGGTGTCGGCGATGAGCTGCTCGCTCGAATTCATATGTGCGAGAACCTCGAGTCCGGTGATAGCCTCGATACGGCGAACTCCGGCAGCGACAGAGGATTCGGAAACGATCTTGAAAAGTCCGATCTTCGCGGTATTTTCAACGTGTGTTCCTCCGCAAAGCTCGGTCGAGAAGACTCCCATCTTGACCATGCGG
>CAYRKS010000065.1:0-9390 GCA_964424855.1 uncultured Lachnospiraceae bacterium | reverse complement strand
TGATCCCCTTTTTCCCCGGAAGGCAGCTGCCTTCCGGGGATTTTTGCCCACCGAAAAATTTTCGAAAAAAGCAAAAAAATCCCAAATACCCCTTGACAAATCGCGCTCAATATGATATCATATTGATATCAAGAAAAATCATCTGCGAGCTTAAGGAGGAAAACACAATGCTCAAGATCGAACATCTGACGAAGACCTATGGCGAAAAGAAGGCGGTGGATGACCTGTCGCTCCACATCGAGCCGGGCGAGATATACGGCTTTCTCGGTCACAACGGCGCGGGAAAGACGACGACGCTGAAGTCGGTCGCGGGGATACTGACCTTTGATTCGGGTGAGATCACCGTGAACGGCTGCTCGATAAAGACCGATCCGATCGGCTGCAAGAGCCGTATTGCCTACATCCCCGACAACCCCGAGCTTTACGATTTTATGACGGGGCGCGGATATCTGAGCTTCATCGCCGATATTTTCAAGGTGGATGAGAAAAAGCGCGGTGAGCGGATAGAGCGTTACGCCGACCTGTTCGGGCTGACAGCCGAGCTTGATCAGTCGATCGCCGCCTATTCGCACGGAATGAAGCAGAAGCTTGCGATAATCTCGGCGTGGCTTCACGAGCCGCAGCTGATAATAATGGACGAACCCTTTGTCGGACTCGATCCGAAGGCATCGCACACTCTCAAGGGCATGATGCGCGAGGTCTGCGATTCGGGCAGTGCGATATTCTTCTCGACGCACGTTTTGGAGGTCGCCGAAAAGCTCTGCGACCGTGCCGCGATAATAAAGGGCGGAAGGCTGATCCGCTCGGGCAAAATGGAGGAGATCCGCGGAGACAGCAGCCTTGAGGAGGTATTCCTCGAGCTCGAGGGCTGAAAGGCTCGAGCTTACGATCTTTTATGAAAGGAAAGTCACATATGCTGAAGCTTCTTATAAAAAAGCAGCTGATGGAGATATTCCGCAGCTACTTTTACGATCCCAAAAGGAATACCCGCAGAAAAAGGTCCGGAACGGTCGCGTTCTTCGTTTTATACATAACAGTCATGGTCGGTATACTCGGAGGAATGTTCACCTTCCTTGCGGTGATACTCTGTAAGCCGCTCGTCGAGGTCGGCATGGGCTGGCTCTATTTCGCGCTGACCGGAATGATAGCTATCGCGCTCGGAGCCTTCGGAAGCGTTTTTTCGACCTATTCGGGGCTTTATCTCGCCAAGGACAACGATCTTCTGCTTTCTCTTCCGATACCGGTCGGGGCGGTGATAGCTTCGCGTCTCTTGAGCGTTTATCTCCTCGGACTCGCATATTCGGCGGTCGTCAGCCTTCCGTCGGCGATAGTTTATCTTGTTAATTTCTTCAGCGTCAAGGCACTGCTCGGCTCACTGCTCGGAGTCTTTTTGATCTCGATATTCGTCGCGACGCTGTCCTGTCTGCTCGGTCTGGTAATTGCGAGGATAAGTCAAAGGCTCAAAAACAAGAGCTTTATAACCGTTATAATCTCGGTCGCCTTCATCGCGCTGTATTATCTTTTCTACTTCAAGGCACAGAGCCTGATAACCGAGCTTATACAAAACGCTTCGCTCTACGGCGAAAGCATACGCGGAAACGCCTATATAATCTACCTTCTCGGACGCTCGGGCGAGGGAGATCCGACCGCGATCTTCGCGGCAACGGCGATCGTTGCATTCCTCGCGCTGATCGTCTGGAGACTGCTTTCGCACAGCTTTATCGGCATAGCCGCCTCGACCGGAGAGGTGAAGCGTTCGACCGCCGCGAAAAAGCGTGCAAAGCAGCTCAGCCTTTCCGATGCGCTGCTAAAGCAGGAGCTTATGCGCTTCACCTCGAGCGCGAATTATATGCTCAACTGCGGACTCGGAACGCTCATGCTGGTGATCTCTGCGGTGCTGGTGTTTGTCAAGGGCGAAATGCTGACCGAGATGCTCGAAATGAGCTTCGGACGCTCGGGCGGCGCGGTCATTCTCTGCGCCGGGGTCTGCCTTATCGCCTCGATGAATACGATATCCGCGCCGTCGGTATCGCTCGAGGGAAGGACTCTCTGGATAAAGCAGTCGCTCCCGATAAGCGGCTTGCAGGTGCTGACGGCAAAGCTGAAGCTCCATTTTTTGCTGACTGCGATACCTGCGCTGCTCTGCGCACTTGCGATACCGCGCGCTGTCTCGGTGTCGGTTTTTGAGCTGCTGCTCATCCTTTTGCTCGTTGCGAGCTTCAGTTTGTTCGGAGCAATGCTCGGATTGATCCTCGGAATGCAGAACCCGAGCTTTGTGTGGACAAATGAGCAGGTCGCGATAAAGCAGAATATCCACGCACTTGTCGCGCTTTTCGGCGGCTGGCTCATTGCGGCGGCGATCGGCGGAGCTTATCTCCTGATCGGTCATAGGCTCGGAGCGGCGGGATATCTTGCGGTCGATTGCCTGATATTCGCCGCACTCGATTTTATAATGTGGCGGCAGCTCAAAAATAATAGCTCGATGAAATTTTCCGAGCTGTAAAATATCCCGAGCGTGACATAAGCTTGTCGCGCTCGGGTGTTTTTGTAAAGAGGGTGCCGCTTCGCGGCTACTCTCGAGTGTCGCTGAACCTTGGAATAATTGCCGCTTCGCGGTTATTCTCAACGGGCGTTAGACTGCGATACAATCGCCGCTTTGCGGCAATTGTTCTAAAGCTGTTCAGATCGCCGAACAACCCTTTTTACATCTTCCCTCGTCCTCTGATCTGCCTTGTGGTCTTTCCCGTATGCTTTCGAAGGGCGCGGTAAAAATACGCCGCCGAGCCGAAGCCGCAACGCTCGCTGATCTCCTCGACCGTCAGATCGGTGGTCGCCAAAAGCTCGGTCGCTCGGTCGAGCTGTGCCTTGAGTCGAACCTTTATCGGTGTGGTGCCGAAGCTGTGAAATTCGGCGAAAAGTCCCGATTCGCTGACTCCGCAGAGCCGCGCCGTGTCGCCGACCGAGAGGGAAGGATCGCTTTTCAAATAGCGGCTCGCGGTCTCGAAAAGCTCGCTCGTCCGCTTTTCCTCGCTCGGCTTCATTTCGCAGACCAGCTTTGCAAGCAGTGAATAAAAGTCTCCGACCGCTTTGCAGTCGGTTTTATCGAAGCTCGAGATGAGGCGGTCGAATTCGTCGCGAAGCGGCTCGGACAGCTCGAGCCTTTGCGGAGGATATTCAATGCTTTCGGGAAACCAGCTGAAGCCGATCGAATCCCAGACAACATCCTCGCCCGGAAGGTCGTTGTCCCAATAGGAATCGTAGCGAAAACCGATAGGAATATAGAATATGTCACCCGGGCGGAACGAAATATCGATCCCTTCGCCGACGAAGCGTCCGACTCCTTTGTGCATTTTGGCGAGAAAATGTGTTATCGCACCGTTGCGCGAGTCGGTGTGCGCACCTGTATGACGGGATAGGCGCATATATAAGAGCTGTGATGCCATTTTGTCCTCTCCTTTGAAAAATTGTAGGATAGTTCATGTTTTTTATAGTATAACACATTTTCAAATCCTTGTCAAGGGTGTATAATATTAAATATAAAATAATTTATATTTCCCGAAAGGAATTTTTAGCCATGAAAAGAATACTTTTTACCGCACCCTGCAAGGCGGAGCTTGTCGAATGTGAGAAGCCGGTCGTAAAGCCCGGACACGCGGTAGTCCGCATCCTCATCTCGTCGATCTCGAGCGGTACCGAGCGCGCAAACGTCTCGGGCGAGCCTACCGTAAGCTATCAGACCCCACTTGAATATGCAAAGGAGCATATCAACTTCCCGCGCACCGGCGGATACTCCACCTGCGGTATCGTTGAAGAGCTCGGCGAAGGAAACACCGATCTCAAGGTCGGAGACCGCGTTGCGATGTCCTGGACGACTCACAACGAATATGTTCTCGTCCCCTTCAACCTCATCTACAAGCTGCCCGATGCCATCTCGGACAACGCGGGCGCACTTGTACATATCTGCACCTTCCCGGCGGCGGCGGTCAGAAAGTGCCGCACCGAATTCGGTGAGTCGGCGATAGTCATGGGACTCGGAGTCCTCGGACTCATCGCGGTAAAGCTTCTGCGCATTGCCGGAGCCGCACCGATAATCGCGGTCGATCCGAACGGTGAACGCCGCGCTCAGGCATTGAAATTCGGCGCGGATTACGCGCTCGATCCGTTTGCCGAGGGCTTCACTCAGAAGGTTAAGGAGCTGACAAACGGCGGTGCCAAGGTCGCGATCGAGGTCACCGGAAACGGAAAGGCACTCGATCAGGTTCTCGACTGCATGGCACGCTTCGGACGTGTCGCACTGCTCGGCTGCACCCGTCACTCCGACTTCACCATCGACTACTACCGCAAGGTGCATGGTCCCGGCATAACCCTCGTCGGCGCACACACAAATGCTCGTCCGAGCTGCGAATCCTCGAACGGCTGGTGGACTCAGCGCGACGATGCCGAGGCTATAATCAAGCTGGTATCGCTCGGAAGACTCAACCTTGACGAGCTTGTCGAGGACATCCGTTCGCCCGAGGAGGCACCCGAGGTCTACACTCGTCTCTGCAACGAAAAATCCTTCCCGGTCACTCAGTTCGACTGGCGAAGACTTAAATAAGTCTGACTTAAATAAGTCTGACTCAAGTCTTACTTAAATAATCCGTTCGATATATTTTATGATATGCTCCTTTGCGGAGAGAAAGGAAATAAAAATGAAACCTGTAAAAGTTGCTCTCGTCGGCAATAAGCACGACCACACCGAGATGAATTTCAACGCCATGAAGGCTCATCCCGAGGCTTTTGAGATCATCGGCGTTTCGGAGCTCGATCACGAAAGAAACTGCAAGCCTTATGAAGGCTTCCCCGTATATTCGGTCGAAGAGCTTCTCGCGATGGACGAGCTCGAGGCTGTCGTTATCGAGGCGGGAAAGGAATACGAGGTCGGCTACGCGCTGAAGTTTGCCGAAAAGGGTATTCCGATATTCCTCGACAAGCCGGGCAGCTCGGATATCCCGCGCTTCGAAAAATTCATGTCGATAATGAAGGAAAAGCAGCTCCCGGTCGGCATGGGCTATATGTACCGCTTCAACCCCTGCGTAATGAAGGCGAAGGAGCTGGTCGCCAAGGGCGAGCTGGGCGAGATTTACTCGGTCGAGGCTCAGATGTCGAGCCGTCACCCCACAGACAAGCGTATTTGGCTCGGACGCTATGTCGGCGGTCCGATGTTCTTCCTCGGCTGCCACCTGGTAGATATGGTCTGCCAGTTCATGGGCTTCCCGAAGGAGATCCTTCCGATGTCCACCTCTACCGGAAACGACGGACTTTCGGAGACCGATTTCGGCTTTGCGGTATTTAAGTACGACAACGGTGTATCCTTTATGAAGACCTGCTCTAGCGAATGCAACGGCTTCGACCGTCGTCAGCTCGTAATCTGCGGAACGAAGGGAACCATCGAGATAAAGCCGTGGGAGATACTCGAGCCCGAAGGAAAGCAGTCCACCGAGATGAGCTATACGATCGCAAGCAGTCCGAAGGTATTCAACTGGTCGGGCGCGGCGGAGCATGAAAAGACCGAGCCGTACAACCGCTACTATCCGATGCTCGAGCATTTCGCGAAGATGGTTCGCGGCGAGGCACAGATGACCATGAGCTACGAATACGAGGTCGAGCTGCTGAGGACGGTCGTTCACGCCTGCGGAGCAGAGGTCGATACCTTTGTCGGCGAGAGATGATCTAAAAGCGGAATTAAATTAAAGCGTCGATGCGGATGTCTTCTGTAAATAAAGGCATCCGAATTTGACAACAAACAAAGATCATAAACAAGGTTGGTAAATTAAAAATAATCCGCGACACCATGCACCTTGATTTCGGATACATCTATTCGAATGCTGTCGGCTATGCCGAAGGCGTTTTCAACAACAGCTACAGAGCCGAAAATTCCTTTGCCTCCAATCCGGCTTCGAAAAAGGAGCAGATGAAGACCAACCTTAAAAAATACATTTCGGATATGCGCGAGAATGTCATCTCGAAATCCGAATGATCCAAAAGTCTGTGAAGGTCTCCCGGCGTTTTGCCGAGAGACCTTTTTTATGATACAGATGTTAATATTCCGCAATTTTATGATAGCGTGCGATATTGACTTTTTCGCGTGGGAGTGGTATAATCTATATATTCCAAGCGAAAGAGAGGGCAAAGCCCATGATAGAATTCGACTACAAGCTCCCGTCCATGAACATAAAGGGACGGCACAACGGAACCTACAACAACAAGGAGATGGTCATCCCCTGCTGTCTTACGACAAAGGATTACCGCCTCGGCGAGTTTCTTCATCAGCTGAACAACGCGATACACGATGACCGTAGCTTCTGCTTTATCGACGGCAAGGCACTCATGGTCAGCAAAAACTGGATACGCGACCATGTTCACGAGATGAAGGGCTTCAAGCACTGGGAATATGATCTGCGCTCCTTCCTTGAGTTCATAATCGAAACTCAGCGTGAGGACGGTCAGTTCTACGAGCTGATAAAGCAGATGGACGACTGTCACTGGAAGATGGTTGACGAGGACTGCCGCGTTATCTATCCCGAGGACAATCTCTCGCTCGTGCGGCTCGAGCTTGAGGCGGACATTGAATATCTCGTTGTCGAGGGCGTTATGCAGTATTACCGCGCGACCGGAGATTTTGACTGGGTGGAAAGTGTACTTCCGAAGCTCGAAAGGGGTATCGATTACATAACCTCCGCGCCCGACCGCTTTGATGCCGAGCACGGACTGGTAATGCGTCCCTTCACGATCGACACCTGGGATTTCACGAACGACAGGGCATCCGCGTGCGACCGCCGTATACACGAAAACGAGCCGATGTCGATAATGCACGGCGACAATTCTGGAGTGTTCGACGCGATGAATTCGTTGGCATGGATTAACGATAAGCTCGGGAATGCCGAAAAGGCGGCTGAGTGGAGAAAACGTGCCGAGGCTATCCGCGAAAACATGATGAAATATCTTTGGAACGGAAAATTCTTTATCCATCAGCTCCATCTCGGACATGACGGCATCGATGACAGAGAGTCCGAGCGGATATCTCTGTCGAACACCTATGACATGAATCGCGGCGTTACCGACCTCGAGCAGTCGCGCTCGATAATCTCGGAGTACATCTCCCGACGCGAAACGACTGCGGCATTTTCGGAGTTTTTCTCGATCGATCCGCCCTACGAGCGTTTTATGACCTATGCGCCCGGAAAATATGTGAACGGTGCGATCTCGCCCTTTACTGCGGGAGAGCTTGCCAAGGCTGCCTTCAACAACGGCTTCGAGGAATACGGCTGGGATATAATACAGCGTTTCATGAGCTATATGGAGCGCGACGGGGACATTTATTTCCTCTATTCTCCCGAGGATATGTCTCCGCAGGACGGCGGACCGAGCGCGTGGGGCGCGGCGGCTCTGCTCTCGGCGGTCGATGAGGGACTGGCGGGCATTGTCGATGAGGATTCGCTTTACCGCACGATAAAGCTCTCGCCGCGCTTTGTCGTGACCGATTACACCGAGCTGAGATACATCACCGGCTATGAGTGCAGTCACACCTTTGTCGATCTGCGCTTCGTTTCGAAGGACGAGGGACTTCGATATGATATCTTCTCGAAAGCCGAGCGGATCGATGCGCATATCCTCCTGCCGAAGGGCAGAGAAGCGGACTATCTCCTTCTTAACGGCGAGAGGGTCGATTTCACCTCCGTTTCGGTCGCGGAGTCGAAATATGTCGATCTCACGATCCCCTTCGGAAACGCGAGCATCGAGGTCATTTACCAATAAGATCGAAAAAGCTCGAGGACATTTCCTCGGGCTTTTTGCTTTTTTATATTGCTGTTGACATTTTGTCGGATATGTGGTATAATTATATTATTATAAATTCGGAAGGAAATTTTCATGGCAAACATAATTGAAATAACCGATTTCTCACTGCCCGAGCTCGAGGTCTTCACGAGCCTCACCGATATGCAGCTGAGGAACAAGCTCGAGCCGGAGAAGGGAATATTCATCGCCGAGAGCCCGACCGCGATAAAGCTCGCGCTCGACAACGGCTACGAGCCGATCTCGCTGATGATGGAGCGTCGGCACATCACCGGACCGGGCAAGAAAATAATCGACCGTCCCGAGTGCGAAAATATACCGCTTTACACCGCAGACGACGGACTGCTCGGACAGCTGACCGGCTTTCCGATGACACGCGGAGTCCTGTGCGCAATGCGCCGAAAGCCGCTCCCGACGGTCGATGAGGTCTGCAAGGGCGCGAGACGCATCGCGGTTCTCGAGAACATCACCGATGTCACGAACATCGGCGCGATATTCCGCTCGGCGGCGGGGATCGGCATAGACGCGGTGCTGGTAACGCCGTCCTGCTGTGATCCGCTCTACCGCCGCGCCGTTCGAGTCAGCATGGGAACGATATTCCAGATACCGTGGACCTATATCGGCGAAAAAAAGACCGATTGGCCTAAAAACGGACTTGATAAATTGGCATCGCTCGGCTTTAAGACGGCGGCAATGGCACTGTGCGAGGATTCGCTCTCGATCGACGATCCGCGGCTTGCCGCCGAGGAGAAGCTCGCGATAATCCTCGGAACCGAGGGCGACGGGCTTTCGCAAACGACCATTGCCTCCTGCGATTACACGGTTCGCATCGAGATGAAGCATGGAGTCGATTCGCTCAATGTCGCCGCCGCGAGCGCGGTCGCCTTCTGGGTGCTGAGAGGATGATTTAAGATAAATAAAAGCAGCAGAGACCTTGAGTCTCTGCTGCTTTGCTTTTTTGGATTTGTATTAAGCGTCCGTGCAAAGCCGTCTTGCTTTTGAGACTTATGCTTTCGGTGCTTATTTCTTGAGAAGCTCTACCGTATCCTTGACTGCGGCGAGGATAGCTTCCTCCTTTGCGACATAGACCGAGGAATAGCTCTGACCCTGCTTGTCGTACATACTCGTTACGGTACCCTGGATACCGCCCCAGTTGAAGATCAGCGCGACATCGTACTGCATATTGTCGATGATGTCCTGGATGATCTCGGCGGACTTTTCGTCGCGGATCGACTTGTTCATAACTACATTGTCGATGAAGGCGGGGGTAAGATACTGCTGAGAATAGTAGCCCATCGCCTCGATGAGTGCGCCTGTGCGCTCAAGATCGTTGTTGGTCGCGGGGATGACTACATATTCGGTGAACCAGGTGTTCGAGAAGTTGGAATATTCAGCCTGCGCCTCGTCATATTTGGGCATCGGGAGAACACCGAAATCGACATCGAGGCTACGCATATTGAGCGCGGCGAGGAGCTGATTCGAGAGAAAGAGCGTGGTGTTGTTTCCGAGCTTCGGGATGAAAAGCTCTGTGAAGACGTTCGAATAGGTCTTTTG
>CAYRKS010000064.1:0-9403 GCA_964424855.1 uncultured Lachnospiraceae bacterium | reverse complement strand
AGGATGACCTCATGCGTCTCTTCGGAAGTGAACGCGTAATGGGCGCGGTCGAAAAGCTCGGACTCGAGGAGGATCAGCCGATCGACGCGGCTATACTTTCGAATGCCATCGAGGGCGCACAGAAGCGTCTCGAGGATCAGAACTTCCAGCGCAGAAAGACCGTCCTCAGCTACGACGATGTAATGAACCAGCAGAGAACGATAATCTACAAGCAGAGACGCGAGGTCATCGACGGCGCGGACATCAGCGCGACCGTTCGCAAGATGGTCGAGGAAACGATAAACGACACAATCGACCGCAACACCGTTTCGGAAAATCCGACCGAGTGGAACATCGACGGCATACGCAACTATTTCTTCGGTCTGCTCTGCAACGATTCCGACTTCAAGTACACCGAGGATGAGCTCAAGAGCCTCAAGCGCGAGGATCTCAAAAAGCTCTTCCTTGACCGCGCAAATGCGCTTTACGAATCCAAGGAGCAGATGTTCGGTGATCAGATCCGTGAGATCGAGCGCGTAGTCCTTCTCCGCGCCGTCGATTCCAACTGGATGAACCACATCGACGCTATGGATGATCTCCGCGGCTCAATCGGACTTCAGGCCTATGCACAGCGCAACCCGATAAACGAATATCGCTTCACCGGCGCGGATATGTTCGATGACATGGTAGCGCAGATCCGCGAGGACACCATGCGAATGATCCTCTCGGTAATGCCTCGCCCGCAGACCGAGATCAAGCGTGAGGCTGTCGCAAAGGCAACCCGTGAGGGCTTTGCAGGCGGTGAATCTCAGCCCGTCCGCTCGGGCTCTGCCGCTCAGAGCGGAGTCGTAAGCGCAGACGGAAAGACCGTAAAGAAGGTCGGAAGAAACGATCCCTGCCCCTGCGGAAGCGGCAAGAAGTACAAGAAGTGCTGCGGAAGAAACGAATCCGCCGACTGATAAAGCCCTTTAAGGCTCGATCGGTCATCAAATGACCAAAAAATCCGGGGAGTCCCTCGCGGTCTCCCCTTTTTTGGAATAAACACCCTTTTTCGGGAGAAAGGAATGATTTTAATAAATGGGCTTCGGACTGCTGCTCATCGGATATTTTTTTCTGATGAGCCTTCCGCTTAACGGAATCGATATTTTGCCGGACATTATCGGCTATCTGATAATGCTCTCCGCTCTCAATGCGCTTGTCAAGCACTGCCCGAAAAACAACGGCTTTATACGCGCAAGGCTGACCCTTTTTCCGACTGCCGCGCTCTCTATAGCCGTACTCGGCTGTCAGCTTGCGACCGCCTCGGGAATGCTCACAAACGGACTCGAAAAATACCTCGTCAATCCGATAAAGACTCTTTACACGATAGCTATCGGAGTATTTCATGTTTTTCTGCTACTCGGTATTTTTCAGCTCTCGCGCGAGGTCGAGCTCAAAAAGCTCGCCAATCGCTCTCGACGAATGATCGTTTTGACAGCTGTTTATTATCTTTGTGAGATGCTTTCGCTGCTCGGACTTACCGGACCGATCGCAGCCCTTACTCCCAATCCCGACCGAGTGCTTTCCTACATAAATGCCTCGGTCTACGCCATAGGAAATCTCTGGCTCTTTTTGACCTGGGCACTCATATTCACCTGCTATATGCGGATATGCCTCGAGGGAGACGAGGATATGCCCTACCGTGAAAACACGCACGACAAGCTTGTGGGCTATCTCAAAAGCAAAAAGAAAAACCGAAAGGGATGATAAAGCATGACCGCACAAAACATAAAGAAAAGCAAAGCCTCGGAGGATCCGATGGGGCTTGGCTGGCTCATAGCCGCCGCCGTATTTCTCTTTAACCCCTGCATAAATATAATTGACCTTCTGCCCGATTTCTTCGGCTGTATATTTCTTATAAAGGGTCTTCGAAAATGGGGAGACCTCTGCCCCTCGATCTCTGACGCGATACAGGGACTCGAAAAGCTCAGATGGTTCTTACTTTTCAAGATTCCCGCAATGCTCCTTGTACCGGTGAACGATGACACGATGGTGCTCGTTCTGACGCTCGGCTTCGCAGTGATCGAAATGATCTATTTCTACCCGGCGATCGAGCGGGTATTCAGCGGCTTTGAATATTTCGCAACTCGCTTTGAAGGTCGCGCGGTATACAAGGGCTACAAGGACGTTTCGGCTCTGACCCGCATATTCTGCATCGGAAAGGTGATACTCACAGTGCTTCCCGAGCTTTGTTCGCTCTCCGACTACGAATACGACGGCTATGTCACCGGCGGCGTTCAGATCGACTTTGCGAACTACAAATCCGCACTGCTGATGATCTCTCTCTTCCTGGTAACACTTATCGGAGTACTCTGGCTCATAAATGTCATCCCATACATAAAGCGCATACAGCGCGAAAGCAACTTCATCTCGCGCGTACACTCTGAATATGAGCAGAAGATCGAAAAGCAGAGCAATATTCTCCTTATCCGTTCGTTAAAGACCGTGTTCGCGCTCATCGTCGGCGCGACCGCCTTCACGATCAATGTATGGCTCGATGAGGTCAATGTCGTTCCGAGCTTTGTCGGCGCGATATTCCTTCTCGTCGCCGCGATAATGCTCAAAAAGCATATGAATAACACACGGCCGCTCATGCTCGCCTCGGGGATATACCTCGCCTTCTCGGCACTGTCCTACACGATATCTATAATCTTCTCGGTAAATTATTCGCTTAACGATGTTTTCCACCGCTTTGAGGCTTACGATCTCTACACGGTCATGAGGATAACGACCGCGCTCGAATTTGTCTCGCAGTTTGCGGCGATCCTCTTGCTGATAAAGCTTCTTCGCTCGATGATCCCCTGCTACCTCGCCCCCGGAAGCGAGATAGCAGACAAGCGGATAATCAATATCAATAATCAGTCGCTGAAGGAGCTTGACCGCCGCTTTATAATCTCCGCAGTACTCTATGTGATAAGCCTCGGCTTCAATGCGGCTCTCGGACTTTTCAGAGCCGAGATCAACGAAGCTCTCCCCGAATTCTGGTGGATACCGCTCATACTCACGATAGTCTGGGTAGTATATCAGAAATCGAGCGTTGATGAGCTTTGCGATCGGATCGATTAAAACCGCTCCGATATTCCGGATCATTTCCATTGCAAACCATTTTGAAAGGAAATACAAGCATTATGAAAAATCTTCTGACTGAGCTCGAAAATCCCTCATCGGAATATCGTCCTCACCCCTTCTGGTCGTGGAACGATAAGCTCGACCCCGAAATGCTGCGTTGGCAGATACGCGAGATGAAGCGTGTCGGCATCGGCGGCTATTTCATGCACGCACGCGGCGGTCTTATAACCGAATATCTCTCGGACGACTGGTTCGAGTGCATAAAGGCGTGCGTTGACGAGGGCAAAAAGATCGGCATGGAATCCTGGAGCTATGACGAAAACGGCTGGCCGAGCGGCTTCGGCGGCGGTATCGTATCCGGCATGGGCGACCGCTATCATGTCCGCTGGCTCGTTTTCAAGCCCTATGAATCTGCAACTCCCGAAGGAAAGGTACTCGGCTTCTACGGCATTTCCGACGGCTCCTGCCGCTATCTCGGAGCAAAGATCAGAGTCGCAAGAGCCGAGCTCAAGCCCGGCGAGACGATCTGGTACGTTTCGCACGATAAGAATGAAAACTATGTCGATATCCTCAGCCCGACCGTGGTAAAGGCGTTCCTCAAGTGTACCTATGACGTTTACGCCGAAAAGCTCGGCGGAGATTTCGGCGGTGCGGCAATGCCCGGCTTCTTTACCGATGAGCCGCAGTTCGCCCGCTGCAAGACCCCGTGGTCGTATGTCCTCCCCGAGGAATTCGAAAAGGACAACGGCTATGATCTTATCCCGCTCCTTCCGCTCCTCTTTATCGAGCGCGAGGGCTATGAAAAGCTCCGCTTCGATTTCTGGCGCACGGTCAGCCGTCTTTACACCGAATCCTTCGGCAAGCAGATCTTCGACTGGTGCGAAAAGCACAACTGCAAATTCACCGGTCACGCGATGATGGAGGATAGCCTTTACTGTCAGATGGCCTGCACTGCCGGTGTAATGCCGCTTTACGAGTATATGCACATTCCCGGAATGGACTGGCTCGGTCGTCAGATCGCAAATCCCCTCATCCCCAAGCAGGTCGGCTCGGCGGCAAAGCAGCTCGGAAAGAAATTCACCCTCTCGGAGACCTTCGCGCTCTGCGGCTGGGATGTAAGCTTTGAGGAGCTCAAATGGATCGCCGAGTGGCAGTATCTCAACGGCATAAACTTCATGTGTCAGCACCTCGAGGGCTATTCGATCCGCGGTCTGCGCAAGCGCGATTATCCGCCGTCCATGTTCTATCAATCTCCGTGGTGGGATGATTACAAGGCGTTCAACGATTATTTCTCGCGCCTCGGAAAGCTCTTTGCAGACTCCGACGAGCAGGCAGATGTGCTTCTCCTCCATCCGATGCACACCGCCTACATAGCCTACAACGGCTCCAACTGCCCCGAGCTGAAAAAATACGACTCCAAGCTGAATCAGGCTCTCTCGATACTCTCTAACAATCACATCGGCTACCACCTCGGAGATGAGGTAATCATGCGCTCTCACGCCTCGGTCGTCGGAAGCTCGATCAAGGTCGGTCTCTGCACCTACCACACGATAATCCTTCCCGCGATGAGATCGATCGATGCCTCGACCTTTGAGCTTATCAAGCAATTCGTCGAAAACGGCGGAAAGCTCCTTGCGCTCGACGAAAAGCCCTCTCTTATCGAAGGCGTTCCGAGCGATGAGCTCAAGAGCCTAATGGATAAGATCGAAGTCCTCCCGGTAAACGATGAAGAGCTGCTCACATATTCGCTTGTAAAGCATGGTCTTAAGACCATCACCGTGTCCGACAAAAACGGCGAGATCGGATCGATCCGCTGCCGTGTGAATTTCATGGACGGTCAGAAGGCATACTTCTTCCAGAATCAGGACAAGGAGCATTCCTTCGATGCAAAGATAATCCTCGACACAGACTCCGAGGCGGTCAAGCTCGACCTTTCGGATATGTCGGTATCGACTCCCGAAACCGAAAATATAAACGGCAAGACGGTTATCTTCATCCACTTTGAGCCGATGCAGTCCCACCTCATCTTGACCGGAGATCAGCTCCCCGAAATAACCGAGAACTCAAAGCCGAAGCTCACCCTTCCCCTCTCGAGAAGCTGGAGCCTCGAAGCCGGAGACAATGCTCTGACGCTCGATACCTGCCAGTATATCATCGGAGAAGGCAGCGAGTTCTCCGAGCCGAAAAACATCCTCGACATAATGGAGATACTTCTCTCTCAGCGCGCAAACGATAAATTAAAGCTCCGCTACACCTTTGAGATCAAGGAGGATACAGACCTCTCGGCGATGAAGAGCTTCAGACTCGTATCCGAGCTCACCGACAGCTTCACGATAAGCGTCAACGGTAGCAGTGTTGTCTGGGACGGCGTTTCGTGGTGGAAGGACAAGTCCTTCAAGTCGATCGATATCCGCGCCTTCATAAAGCCCGGAATAAACGAAATAATAGTTGACGGCGCGTTCAGTCAGCGTCAGAAGGTCTATGATGTCCTCTTCGGCAAGAATGTCCTCGAGACCGAGCGCAACAAGCTCACCTACGACACCGAGCTTGAGAGCCTCTACCTCGTCGGAGACTTCAGCGTATTCTCGAAGTCGGGCTATACCGAGGGCGCACGCCGCGCACTCTTCACCGACGGCGGCTTCTATATAACCGATCGAGTAAATCGCATCCTCGGCGGTGAGATCGTCACTCAGGGCTATCCCTTCTTCGCGGGAAATGTCAAGCTCTCGCAGACAGTAAAGATCAAGAAATCCTACGGAAAGCGCATAGCCGTAAGGCTCCCCAAGCCCTATGCCGCACTCGCAAAGGTATATGTTGACGGCAAATTCGTAAAAACCCTGCTCTGGTCGGATTACGAGGCGGATATCACCGACTTCGTAAAGCCCGGCAAAGAGATCAAGCTCACACTCGAGCTTGTGATCGGAAACCGAAATCTCATGGGACCGCACCACAATCCGCAGGGTGAATCCTACTCAGTTTCACCCGGAAGCTTCTCGCCGCACGGAAATTATTCTCCGAACAGCTGGCGTGAGCGTTACTGCTTCGTAAAGGCGGGACTCGGCGAATAAGCCGTATACTTAAAATATCGTCAGGAACCGTTTCCTGACGATATTTTTCCCACAGGTCTGTTCAAAGCTCAAGCTTCGGATCGAGACCGTGTATAAAGCCGTTGGCATCCGCCGAGCTGACATCTCCGCCGATAACGCGATTTCGACTCATTAGTATGCTCACATAAACATCTCCGGTATAATCGGGATAGTTTGTTATCCGATAGGTGTAACGCTTGACCTGCTTTTTGCGGTATTTCGAAAGATCGAAGCCCTGCTTTTTCTGAAGCTCGTTGTAGCTTTGAAATATTTTGTCAAACTCAGCCGGTATAGTCACCTCGACCTCCTCTGTCGGAGTAACCTCGACCTCCCAGCCGAAGCTGCGCAAAAAGCTTATACGATCCTCCGCCGTCTTTATCTTATCAAAGCTGACCGTTTCGCTGATCTCAAGCTCGGACGATACCTCCGCCGCTCCGAGGTTAGAGGTCGGAATAAAGAAAAGCAGTGTCACCAAAGCGACCAGTGCGGCGGTCGTTACTCCGAAAAATTTAAGTGTGCTTGCCCTTAAGGAATATATGAACATAGCTATTGCCATCCCTTCCGCTCCGCTCGGGAGCTTTGTGTGCGAAGCTGCGTTATCGTAGCCCTGCACCGACATTCTGAAATTACCGCAGAGAGCTGCCAATTACCGCAGAGAGCTGCGGCAAGCCTTTTTCGAAAAGCGGTCTTTGCTAAATTATATTGCCGCGCTCCCCGATATATACCGAGAAGCGCGGCATTTTTTTATTCGTTCGGCAAGCGTCTGAAGCAGCCCACGCGATATCGTAAAGGCACACACACATCCTGCAAAAAGCTTTTTCATAGATATATTTACACATTTATATGCAAATACCGCGCAGACTTAATCCCGCGCGGTATTTTTTAGTATGAACGAAAAACGTACTCGTTATTATTTGGACTCGTTCGGGTCGAACGTAACATAGCTGTAGGTGATGACATCGCCGTCAGCAATGGTGTTTGCATTTGCCTTGCCCGAGGTCGGCTCAACATCGTTGATGTAGTACATCCAGTAATGAACGATTCCGGTGTCGGATTCGGTGTAGTCCTTATATTCCTTGATGTCACGAACGGACGACTCGTCATTGGTGAGCTCGTAATCGATCTCATTTACTATGCAAGCCTCTCTGAAGGCGAGAAGAACGGTCGGATTTTCGTCCTGAACCTTTACCTCGGTGTTGAGGATCGGATTCTCGGGATCGTCAGCGATGATCTTAAGGGTGACGGTGATCTCGGGAGCGGTAACGCTTCCGCAGGAAGCGAAGGTGAGCATGACGCATACAGCGGCAAGCGCGAGTGCTAAAACGCGAGTGAATTTCATTTTTTGTAATTTCCTCCTGAACAGTGGTTTGGGGTTTTGCGTTCATGAATATATTATACTATTTTATTTCGCGTTTGTCAAGTCTATTCTGATATTTTTTCGCCCTCGGCAAAAAAATATTTACATTTCCTTGTGCATATTGCCCAAATTGATTTGGCAGATTTGTGCAATTAGTTCAGTACAATAACTCCGATATTCAAGTATGCGGCGTATATCAGCCAGATAAGATATATCACCATCGCCGCCTTGCTGACAAAAAATATCCTGCCGAACGCCGAAATAACGCAAAGAGTCGCCGCTATCATCACGATACCAGCCAAAAATGCCGCAAAAAACGCTCCCAGTCCGAAATAAAGCGGCGACCAAATAAGATTGAATACGAGGATGATCCCGAAAAGAAGCAAACCGCGCCATTTGTCAGCCGCCAGAGCGCGATCCTTAACGCAAAGCACCGCCCCGGCAGCAGCACCGATAAGCAAATATAAAAATGTCCAGACTATCGGAAAAACGAAGGAAGGCGGAGCTCCGGGCGGCTTTTCAAAAAGTCGATAAAACAGTCCGAAGCTTTTGCTTCGACTCAAAAGCGCGCTGACAGCTCCGAGCAGCAGCACCGCTCCGGCACCGACTCCCGCACAAATCGGATTTATCCTCGACAGCTCCGAGCGTATCCGTATCCAAAGCTTCGAAAAGCAGCAGGAAGACATAAAAATCACCTCACACAAAATGTATGAGGTGATCGTAAAAATTATGCGGCTTCCGAAGAGCTATCGTCTGCGCCCTCGGTGCCTTCCGAGGTCTCATCTTCGCCGTCGGTATTCGACTCGGTGTCATCGACCTCGGGCTCGGGTTCAACGTGCGCGTGCTCATAGCAATAGCTGTTGTATACTCGCTTGCCCTTCGTGTCGCTGTAGCCGGGATATTCATCCTCGCCGTAGAGTCCGATATAGAAGGGCGAATCGTTGTCCTCGGGCATCGGAGTGTTCTCGCTGACCTCGCGATAGGTGTACTGCGAATCGGTTATCTTGACGCTGAGCGGAAGGGTTCGGCTCCAGTTGAGCAGACCGACCTTCTTGACATTTCCGGAGGGACAATTGTCAGTCGCGATACCACCCGTCACGGTGTCGTAATCGACGAGAATGTGGCAGTCACAATATTCTGTCGGAACTGTGGAAGCGGTGAAATATCCGACCTCGGAGCGGTCTCCGCGCGGATCGGCGCGGCAGGCGGTCGAAAGCAGCTTTCCCGAATCCTTGCAGTAGGTCGCCGTGATAATTCCGTCGGCAAGCTCGAATTTCTTTATCGGCTCTCCGCCGCTCGCAGCCTCCTCGATGATATCCTGATGTGCCTTGGTCATTATAATGTCCCAGCCGACGACCGTCGGGTTCCATTTGACCGTTCCGATCTCCTGAGGCATCTCATAGCCAAACCATATTCCGCAGACATAATACGGCGTGTAGCCGACGAACCAACGGTCAAAGTCGCTCGAGGTAGTACCTGTCTTGCCGGCGACATTGATCGTCTTCTGAAGCGTACAAGCGCGTGCGGTACCGCTCGTAACGACATTCTGGAGCATTTTTGTCATTATGGAGGCAGTCTGCTCACTTATAACAACGTGGCTCTCGGATTCGTTTTCGAGAATTATATTTCCGTCGCTGTCCTTGACATAGAGCCAGGTGCGCGGCTTGTTGTAAACTCCGCCGTTTGCGAATATCTGATATGCCGCGGTCATTTCAAGCGTTGTGACACCGAAGTTCATCGCACCGAGAGCAAGCGGAGCATAGTCCTTGTCGGTTATACCCGTGCCGTTGTACTCTCCCGCCTCGATAAAGCTACCCATGTTAAGCTCATTCCTAACAAAATCAAATGATACATCGAGCGTAAGATCCTGCAA
>CAYRKS010000063.1:0-9484 GCA_964424855.1 uncultured Lachnospiraceae bacterium | reverse complement strand
TTTCAAGTCCATGTCAACTTCGAAAAGTCCTGACCAATCGCCATCATAAAAAGTGCAGGCGGTCTGCAATGTCTGCATAGCAATTTCTCTGGGATCATCACTGGTGTGTAGATATGCCTCTAAAGCGCGAATGCTTTGATCCTGTTCCACACAGAACCGAATGTACTTGTCATCATACCGGCGCAGAAGCTCGTTGCCGGTATGACGGAATTTGCTTACGGATAATCCCTTTTGAGAAGTCTTTTTAATGAAATTTACCATGACAACGCACTCCTTTCATACTAAAAAAGTAAAACCGCAGCCTCCCGAAAATGATTCCGGCAGTCTGCGGTTTCTCTATTATAAATCATTTCTACACTACCGGCATCTCACAATGTTATAGCTCAGTCTTTGTTTAGTCGGCGAATGTTTCCAATAATCAGCATGAGATCATCATCATTTAATTTGCGCAGTTCATTGATGGCGGTCTGCAGCAGAACAGGATCCTCCAGTGATTCATCGAAAAATTGGCTCGGAGTGATTCCGAAATAATCGCATATCTGCAAAAACTCATTCATTGGAGGCAGACTTTTTCCGGAAGATATGTTGAATACATAACCACGGCTGTGACCCAAATCATAGCTCATTTGGTATTCAGATACGCCCTTTTGTAATCTCAACTGCGTGATACGATTTCGAACAAACGATGCATCCATAGTTTACCACCACCTATCAACTATTATTGTAGGTGATGGCAGGACTTTATTAGTCAAACATTTTACGCTGTTCTTGTTTTACAAAACCAAGATTTTATGTTATTATATACTGTGCTAAGTTCTATTTTGAAAATATAGCGTACTTTCTGGCAAAATGATCGCTTATAACTACAATACATATTTTGGAGAAGGAGGAAACTGCATGAGAGCAATTTTGGTAGATGACGAACCTATTATGCTCCGCAGCTTTGTGCGTAATAGCACCGGTGTTGCTGGCTTGGATATTATTGCTCAATTCCAAGATGCAGAATCTGCCATTGCTTACGCCAGAGAACATACATTTGAGCTTGCATTGCTGGATGTAGTTCTGCCCCAAATAAACGGCGTTGAATTGGCAGACAGGCTGCGCGAACTGCATCCTGACTTGCTGATCGTATTCGTATCTGCGCAAAGTGACCTTTCACAGGCAGGGGATAGGTACGACTATTACTTACCAAAGCCCTATCATAAATCATCCATTGAAAAGATGGTCGAAAAAGTCACAGCGGCACATCTGTAGGTCAAAACAAACAGCACGGCATGGAAATCCCCATCGCCGTGCTGTTTTACTTCTGTTTTGTTTCTATGGCGTCAAAGTGAGAATAGCAGCGCTTGATAGGCTTCCTCCGCTGTATCCACAGCCTGTTTCTGCACGATGTATTCCAAAGCGTCATTCCATTCTCTGACTGGCCAATCCGCGGGTGACAGGTTCTTCAATATATGAGCAACTCGAATTCGATCGAGTTGGTTCAGGAAGCGAAGATCGCTGGTATAATCGCAGTGAATCTGTGCAGCCAGATAATCCACAAGGGATACTGAGGACATGAATGACACCTCCTTTGTTATGCTTCGGTGATCAACTCTACCGGATCGGCAACGGCGCAGCGAACGACGACTCGGCTTTGCCCGCCGTAGGTGCAGGTATAAAGCGTCAACGCCCAGGGACTGTCCTTCACCTCATCCACCTGCGCAGGCTGCAATATCTCAATATCTGCAACCGTGTAAACCGTAACAGTTCCGTCCATATCGGTGAAACTGAGCAGGTCGCCATATTCCAGTTGACTGAGTTTTCCGAAGTGTCTTGTATAGTTGTGCGCTGCAATGACGAGATCACTGGATTTTGTAGAACCGAATTGTCTGCATGGCGCGATTTTCAGTCTGGAATAATCCCAGTCATCCATCACGGGAAGCTCTATTTCGATTCCCGGAATGGACAGATAGCCGATGTATCCATATCCGTCAATTTCGGTCACAGTCATTTCAGTCGGTTCTTCCGGCAGTGGTTCGCTTTGGACAGGATTCGGATCAGGGAATGTCTGCTTTGATTGTGTGGGAACAACAGACTGCATTTCGTGCAAGACATTTTGTGCCGCTTCACCGGCATTTCTGCTTTCCGTGTGATTGCAAAGCAGAAGTCCTGCCGCGGCCATCAGGCACAGCAGCCCCATAGCCATACAAATGGTACCGAACTTATTTCTCATTGTGATTTCTTCCTTTGCGCTTCACCGAAACCCACCCGATCAAAAACAGGCACGTGCCGATCGCTGCCAGCACGGGAATGGGCCAATTGAGCTGTCCGGTCTGAATCAGTGTAGGACCTTCCGGTGTCGTGGGGGTATTCGGAGTCGTTGGAGTCGGCACAGGCTCCGGGGGATTTGATTTGTCTGTGTTCAGAATCGTAATCGTCGTTCCATCTGCCGAATAGGTTACCTCATACTGTTCAGGAATATCCACTTCATATACTGCCCAGTGATTGCTTTGCGGAAGCTGTGTCCATGTTACCGACCAGTTATTGCCGTCAGAAAGGGTCGCCACTGCATACAGTTCTGATCCATTCCACAATTCGACCTTTACTGAATCAGGATGTGCCCGACCACCAGTGTTCCATTTTTTACAGACAGTCAGGCTGTCCGGGTTCTCAGGAATTGTAGTAGGGGTATAGGTATTGGTAATTGTAATTTTACTTCCAGTCAAAGAATAGCTTACGAGAAAATGATCCGGAATATCGATTTCAGAAACACTCCAACGGTAGTCTGCATCAAGCTGTGTCCATTTGTATGTCCACCGATTGCTTGCACTGAGTTCCTGGGTATCATAGATTTTTCCGTTGCGCAACAGTACCACAGTTATTTTTTCCGGTATCATGTCATCCGGAGTATTCCAATACTTTTGAACCGTAAGCGAGGTCTTGTTGCCGGAAGGTATATTGGGCGTTTCTTCCGCTTTCGGACTGGCTTCCACATCATAGACCCAGCCGGTTCCATCAGCATCGCCCATAGGGAGAGAAATCAGAAACGGAAGTGTATTGTAATAACCGGAAACGCTGCCACTTTGGACAACGAGGTACAGTCCCAGCTGCAGCGCCTCAAAGCGCACACAGCCGTTTGCATCAGCCGAAGCAGAAATCCCGGTAACGCCCTTTTGCTGGGCATAAGCTGCCAGATGTTCTGCCAGACCTTCTGCGCGAAGATCGTCCAGGCTGATGTTGGAAGCAGCAAAATCATCGGTCAGCCGAAAACGCAGCGTTCCCTCCACCGAAACCGCAGTACCCACACGAAACAATTGAAATACAGCACCGTGCAGAACCTGATGCGGCTCGCCGCTGTTTTTCAGAGTGATGTGGATGGAGCCGGTTTTATCCCAATCAACGACTGTATTCGCTGCCATCGCCGGAACAGACATGGAAAGCAGCAGCATCATACAGGTAAATAATGCAAGTAATTTTTTCATATCAGGAAGGCCTCCTATTCGGAATAGAACGTATTCAGCGAGGATTCTTTTTTCGATACTTGACCATCAAAACGATCAGCAGCACGAAAAGCATCGGCATTGCAACCAGCGGCGTTACAATAATGGGATCGATTCGATAAGCGTCGTTGGCAACATAGAGCATCGGTTTCGCCTGCTCCGTTTCAATACGATGCGCCTGAACAATCAGGCGGTGTGTATTCACGCCATAGGGCGTACAGGTAATGAGAGAACACAGATCTTTTTCGGGCTGAATTGCAAGAGAGTCTATTTCATCGGGCTTCACGATCAAAATCTGCTCGACCTCATAGGTCAGCACACGATTTAAGACAGTAATCGTGAACGTGTCGCCAACCTCCAGCTTATCCAGATCGGTAAACAGCTTTGCGCTGGGCAGTCCACGATGTGCAGACATGACACAGTGTGTTCCGATACCGCCTACGGGCAGGCTGCTGCCCTCCAGATGTCCAACCGCCGTGTTCAAGACGCTGCTGGACGTTCCGTGATAGACAGGAAGCTCCACGCCGATTTTCTCTATGGAGATATAGCCCATGATGCCGTTTTGCGCCATGTTCAAAATCTCGTGGTAGCCGGAAAGTTCTTCTGCCTGCATCAGCGGCATGGCAAGCGCCTGTAATTCACGGTTATATTGATCTGCTGCATCGAACCAGGTGGAATAATCTTCTTCTGTCATGCTCTCCAGCATTGCCTGATAGTCCATAATGAACTGCGACTGCGTGCGCTGATTCCAGTAGTCTGCCAGAAGTGGGTACATCATAATGGACAGGCCCAGAAAAAACACCAGCACCAGCACAATCATCGAAATATCTTTTTTCAAGGCAAGTCCTCCAATTTTTCATCCTGCAATGGCATTATGGAAAAGCCGGGAGAGGATCACCGGACTTTCCATAGTGTCATTTTATTTGCAGGGAGGAGAGAAGAACTCTCCTCCCTGCAAGGTACGGGGGTTTAGATCAGTCGTTGTTTGCAGACATCTTCTTCCTGGTAATCAGGAGTACCACAGCGCCAGCCATCAAAAGGCCGCCGACCACGTAGAAGATCGTGGTGCCGATGCCACCGGTCTCAGGCAGCAGAACGCCAGTATTGTTGATGATCTTCACAGTATCATCATCGATGCCATCAAAGTTTTGATCCGCTGCCTTGCCAACGGTTACTGCAAGGCGTTCGGTCAGCGGATTATAGCCGGCAGGAGCTTTCACTTCTTCCAGATAGTAAGTGCCTTCCTTCAGACCGCGAATCTCCGCAAAGCCTGCTTCAATGTCCACATACGTCGGGTTTGTGGCTTTCTGCGCAGAATCGGGGACAACGTAGCCGTCCTCGGTCTTAATCAGCAGAATTTCATTGCCGCCGGTGGAAGTATTGTACAGTCTGAACTTTGCACCGTCCAGTTCATTGCCTTCCCTTGCTTCGTTCTTGTACTTCTGAAGGTCAAAGCCGTAGACATAGGTATGGGCGATGCTTTCGTCCGGCGCATCCGTTGTTTCAGTCGGAGAAGACGGATTTTCGGGTACTGTGGGGTCATCTGTCGAAGGCTCAAGTTCGGTCCATGTGATGGTAGCGGTGTTGGTGCGGTCATAATAATAGGTATCACCGGTGACCTCTGCGGAGAACTGAATGATCACATTTGCATTTTCCGGATGTGTTTCCGTAAATGCCATGATCTGAATACTGAAGCCTCCCGTGGAAGAATTCGGAGTCAGCAGATAATCACTTGGCGTCAGCGGGGTATCATTGACGGTGATCGTAATGCTCTCCAGATCCAGCTTGATGCCGTTGCCGGGAATATCGGTGATCGTGTACGTGTGAACGATCTTGTTCGCGTTATACTTGGGCATAAAGGCGTAGATTCTGTAATAGATGGTGTCGCCCTGAGAGGCGGTGTTTTCTCCGGAATAAAAGCCGTCTTCTCTATCGGAAACATTCTTGCCGAGCTGACCGTCACCGGGGCCGTTCCAGCCGGGCTTCAGGTTCTTATCCACGATGGTCACATCGGAATCGGCGTTGGTCACAGAGACGGTTGTGCCCAGGGAACTGGTAATGAAGTAGTAGCCATAGGGAACATTATCCCAGCTTACCTGAGTACCGGTTGCGGTCTGGCTGGCAAGATCCGGCGTGGCACCGGCTACCAGAGTCTTTACGAAGTCCAGAACATCCTGATCCGATTTTCCTTCCTTAACTGCAACGGTAAAGGTATCCGTATCGCCAATTTGAGTCAGCGAAAAGGGACTGTCGGAAGCGCTGATCTTGTTATAGAACTGGTTGTTGTTCTCGATCGTATAGGCAATGTTATCCTCGGCAACAGTGGCATCAAAGATCTTGTAGCCGGCATAGCTTTCGCCGATTGTGGCGTTATTGATGGTAATGCTGCCGGTTCCGGGTTCGGCGGCAAAGGCCGTTGTGCCCATTGCCATGACCATAATCACGGCAAGAAGAAGGGCGAAGAATTTTTTCATGGTTTTCATTTCGTATTTCCTTTCTCTAATATGGTTTTCGTCGGAATCTATGTGCGGCGTTTCGAATTCGCCGGTATTGGGAGGCTATTCTCTCGACCTCCTTTCCCGCGAGCGCCTCAGCATATATCCATACATTACGGCTGCCGTCATCAGAAGCAGACCGCCAAATGTATACATGGTTGTTCCCACACCACCCGTTTCCGGGAGACGATATCCGGTGTGGTTTTTGACCGTGATCCGCAAAATGGCGGGGTCAGAGCTGTCATCCCACGAAAAATAAATATCACCAGAGAGCCCGCAATCGTTCGAGAGCCCTGGTTCGTACCGGTTGGTTTGGGGATCCAGCACAACGGTAAATCGGATCGGTTCGCAGATGGCGCAGTACCCATCCGGTGCCCGCAGCTCAGTCAGCGTGTATTCCATGTTGGGGCTGTACTCGCCGGGGAAGAGGTATACTCCGGTATCGTCAGTCGTTCCCTCCAAAGTGTTATCCGTGGGCGTCAGGCTGAACTGCGCATTTGCAAGAGTGGTGCCGTCTGTGCTGGTTTTTACAACCATAATCTGATAGGTGAATGGATTTTTCACATTTGGAATCAACCACTGGCTATCATAGAGTGCCCAGCACATATTGTTGATGTCCGAGTCGATCGGCGGAGTGTCCTGCTTCAACTGCTCCGGATGATCGGTGTAGCAAAGCGGGATTGTCCATGTCACTTCTTCCCCTACGCAGTAGCCGGGCGGCGCCTCAATTTGCTTCATCACATAGGTCCCGCAGGGGAGATTTCGGAATTTGCTGATCTGATTTGTTGTTGTGATGACATACGGCTCACCGTCTACGAGTACCGGCGTTGTGCCATCTTCTTCGTAGAGGGCAAATTTTGCGTTGGGCAGATATTCCTCTGTTGCCTCGTCAATGACCCAAAAGGCGATGTCATAATTCAGGCCGCGCACCTCCGGGACAGGGTACTTTGCCGTCATGGTGCTGCTCTGCGTTCCGGAAGCGCCGGAGAGCGGTTCTTTGTGGTAGGTGAGTACCGCCTCCTGGTTGACCGGATAGGACTCCGGCTCACCGCTTACGCTATCCATGTTGTCTGCGGAGCTGTGGAACTCCTCTGTTTCTGTATTCAGCCGGATGCGATAGACAAGCTGTGTGATGTTCTCATCCCAGCCGGAAAGCGTGGTTCCACCGCCACCCTCGGGGTTGGTGAGCAGATCGGCATTGTCAATGGGAAGCCAGGTGAGCGTTCCGGTCGTTTCATCAAAGGAGGTCGTGCCATCGCAGCGCTCCACGCTGATAAATTCAATGTTTTCGCCCATTACATCGCTGACCTGATCGAATACCGTTTGATATGTGGCAAAGTCTGCGTCAAGCTCGTCCAGATAGATTTGAGCAGTTAAGTTATTCTGGCTATACTCCTGTGCCAAATTGACACTGGACTGAACCAGAATATACTGTCCCGCCCAGCCCTCCGGCCGCATCAGCAAAGAACCGTTGTTGCAATTTGGCGCAGTGCCGTAGCGATACTCCGAATACGCATAAACCGGTGTGGAATCTCCCTTTGTTTCATAAACCTGCAGAGTAAAAAAGTACCGATTGGATGTTGTGCTGCTGTCTTTCGTATAGATTGTTGCTGCATTGCCATTGATACGAGAGACCAGATCGCCGGGCTTATAGCGTCTATAGCTGTTTGCGCTTGTGACATAGAACTCACTGTTATCCAGAAGCGTCTCCCATGTCATTTTCTTGTCCATGCTCAGATAAACAAGAAATTCGTTTTCTGTTGCCGTTGGTACGACATTTTTCTGGAGATAGACATCCGGCTTACCATCGCCATCCCCATCAAAAGAACGCTTATCGCTCTGGGTGCGGCCGTTGTAACCGTAATTGACGAGCTGCCATGCGTTTTTGCTCCGGATCGTCCCCAGGTAGTCCGGCGCTCCGCTTCCGCTGGAAGCTCTGGAACCGCTCATCAGATAAAGCGTACTGCCAAAGAGCTCTTCTTCATCCAGCGGAAGCTCATCTTCTGTGGGGAGCGTATCTTCCGGTGGTTCTTCCACGGCTGGCGTTTCGCTTTCTTCAGGAACATCGTTTGGCGATTCACTTTCAGACGGAGGATCTCCAAAGGACGGCGCTGCGCCCAGAATAGGTGCCGAAGGTGCTTCTTCCATGGGAGGAGAATCTTCCGGTTCTGAATCGCTGCCGGTATCCGGTTCGAGAGAATCCCGGTAAGCCATATTCACGCAGCCATACCCCAGAATCGAAGCATCGGACAAATCGTATGTACCCTGCCAGACGGCATTTTCCACATCGCCCGCGATCACATACATTCCTGTGCCGCGTATGGCAACGAGGATGCCAACTGTGCCATCAACGAAGAATACGAGGTCACCTTCCTGCGGCGAATATTCTGCGGCTTCGGCGTAGAGGCCTATACTGCTCAGTTTCACGCGCCAGGAGGCGGCGCCGCTGGCAGTTGGAACGCTGCTTTCCGGAATTCCTGCATAGTGCAGACAGAACGAAGCAAACAGAGCATTCCAATTTCCATAGGGATTGCCTGCCCACTGCCCGTAACGGGTGTATCCCATTCGAGTCTCTCCATCCGGAGCAAGAACAAAGTTATGATCGCTTTCCTGATAGCCGTATTGAGACTGAGCAACCGCAATGAGGTCAATCGGCCACGCACCGCTGAGAGCGGCAGGAAGCGTTGCTTCCCAATCGGACGCTGTTTCCAGATCCGCGCCCGGATCGGAGTAACAACTGATCGTGTGCTCATGTTCTTCCGAAAATCCGCAACTGTATGTGGTTTCGTAGCACTCCTCCGTATGTACGTGTGTGCTGCCGGAGAGATCCGACAGAGAAGAGCAGGTACCCGTATGGGTGTGTTCCTGTTCCTGACAGCGCAAAATGCGTTCAGTCTCATAACAGGTGTCCGTATGTACATGATCCGGATCTTCTGCTGTTGCCGTACAGATCAACGTTCCAACTTCTTCATAGCAGACATCCGTGTGAATATGCTCGGAGCTCTGGCATTCCAGTTGCTGCGGTACTGCTTCATCGGAATCCGGGAAACCGCAAATCAGAGTCTGTGCCGGGGTACATGCTTCGGAATGAATATGTTCTTCTTTTCCACAGCAGGCATCGTTGCTCAACGTGATTCCGACGAGTCTGAGCTGCCAAAACACCGCGCCGCTGACAAGCAGCGATAACGCACACAGGAGGCTGACCGCTCGGCGCTGCCGTTTTCGATCTTTTTTGTATTTTTTGATGTATGATGTGATTGTATCTCGCATTTCGCATTACCCCATCAATGCCGAACAAATCCAATTCGGTTAAACGGCCATATTCTGAATTGAACTTTTCCAATGATCTGATCCTTATATATGCAGCCGATCACTGAGCTGCGGGAGTCTACACTGGAATCACGCTTATCGCCCATCACGAAAACGGTGTTTTCCGGCACCTGATAGGGATAGGTAAGGTCTGTCTCGCCCAGACTTTTTTCGGTGATGTACGGCTCGTCCAGCTCC
>CAYRKS010000062.1:2344-9493 GCA_964424855.1 uncultured Lachnospiraceae bacterium | reverse complement strand
TGGTGTCCCTTCTGTCCCGATCCGAATGATCATAATCCCGACAAGAAGGTACCGGACAGCTATGAGGTGCTTGAATACGACAACGACTTCCCGGCACTTTCTCAGAATCCGCCCGAGCCGGACGATGTTGCTACCGATTTTTACAAGGTAAGAAAATCTCACGGAAAGTGCGAGGTCGTGCTTTATTCTCCCGATCACACCGGAACTCTCAAGGAGCTTTCCGACGCGCACCTTCGCAAGCTCGTCGATCTCTGGGTAGAGCGTTTTGAGACCATGAAGTCCGATCCCGAGATAAAGTATGTCTTCATATTCGAAAACCGCGGAAACGAGGTCGGCGTAACCATGCCGCACCCGCACGGTCAGATCTACGGCTATCCGATGATCCCGAAGAAGATCGAGCTTGAGCTCGATGCCGCAAAGGAGCATTTCGACGATAATCACGAATGTATCTTCTGCCGCATGAACAAGGAGGAGACCGACGCAAAGCTCCGCATTGTCCATGAGAACGAGGATTTTGTCGCATACATCCCCTTCTTTGCCGATTATACCTATGGTATTTACATCGTTTCGAAGGCACACAAGGCGACGATCGCGGATTTCAACGATCGCGAAAAGGACAATCTCGGAAAGATCATCCGCGACATCTCGGGAATGTACGACAGCATTTTCGAGGAGCGTCCGGTATTCCCCTACATGATGTGTATGCACAACGCACCGGTGAACTGCGATGAGCTTAAGGGCGTTGAGGATTATTATCACTTCCACATCGAGCTTTATCCCGTTCTCCGCGCGGCTAACAAGCAGCAGTTCATGGCTTCGAGCGAGACCGGAGTCTGGGCGCACTGCAACCCGACCGCACCTGAGGAAAAGGCCGAGGAGATGCGTCAGGCACTCGCAAGATATCTTGCATCCAAATAATCCGTTTCCAAAAATCGAGCCGAAGAAAAAATCGGCTCGATTTTTTCTTCTCGGGATTTAACGATTTGTCGGTGTTTTTGTAAACATTTGCTTGAGGCTCTTGAAAAAAGCTTCGAGCTGCGGTATAATTATAGGGAAGGTCTTTGCGCGAAAATTTTGCGTGAGACTCGATATTATTTTTTTGATCAAATGTGAGGTGAGAGCATGGACGGCAGTTGTAGTTTCAAACATATTTTTACGGCATTTCTGTATCGAGCTGAGATGCGCGGATCACTGCCATACTATGCTCTGACTGCGCGGTAATACATCATTGTCTCATTTTTGCGGGACAACAATATACGGAGTGCCATTGTTTGTTTCAATACAACTCTACATGACCCGAAAACGGCGGTGCAGAGCTTTATTGTCGCTTACAGTGGTGTTTTTATGCCCATTTTGCGCGCGATATCGCTTTGTGCCGCTTTTTATCAAGCAAAGGAGGCACAAAAAATTATGAACATGGTCAAAAAATTCAAGAATGCGGACGCACAGGCAAGACAGCCGATGCTCCCAGATTTCTGCTCGGAGGTCGCCGAGCTTGTCAGAAGCAATCTGCCGCCGAAAAGGCTGGAGGAAAAGCTCTTTGCCTATCACGAAAAGGACATCGCGCTGGCACTTTCACAGCTGACGCGCGAGGAGCTTCAGCGGCTTTTTCGGATACTCTCGGCAAAGGCGATCGCCGCGATACTCGAATATGTCGAGGATAAGAAGGTGTATTTCGGAACACTCGGTATACGGCAGAAAAAGGATGTGCTTTCCTGCATGGAGGCATCGACGGCGGCGGAAATATTGCAGTTGCTTTCGAAGGAGGAGCGCGGTTCACTGATCGAGCTTATGGAGCCCGAGACCCGTGCGGAGATAAATCTTATTCGATCCTTTGACGAGGACGCGGTCGGAAGTCGTATGTCAACGAATTATATCGAGATACCCGACACTGCAACGGTCAAGGAGGCGATGTCCGAGCTGATACATCAGGCGGCGGAGAACGACAATATTTCGATGCTCTATCTCGTCGATCGTTCGGGTGTATTCTGCGGTGCAATAGAGCTCAAGGAGCTGATAATCGCGCGCGAGGACACGCCGCTTGCGGATATAACGACCTTTTCGTATCCGTATCTCTATGCCGGCTCGGCGATAGAGGACTGCGTACCCTTTTTCAAGGATTATTCGGAGGAATCGATCCCGGTGCTTGACGATGAGAGCCGTCTTGTCGGAGTCGTCACAGCGAGTGATTTTGTCGAGATACTCGGAGATGAGCTGGTCGAGGATTATGCAAAGCTCGGCGGTCTTTCATCAGAGGAGGATCTGTCCGAATCGGTCATACAGAGCGTGAAAAAGCGTATTCCGTGGCTTTGCATACTGCTTTTGATGGGGCTCGGAGTTTCGGCAACGGTCGGGCTTTTCGAGTCTATCGTCGCTTCGCTTCCGGTCATAATGTGCTTTCAGTCGCTTATACTTGATATGGCGGGAAATGTCGGTACACAGTCGCTTGCGGTCGCGATAAGAGTTCTGATGGACACTCAGCTCGAGCATAAGCATCGCACGGCACTGGTGCGCAAGGAGGTAAGGATCGGGCTTTTGAACGGCGGTATTTTAGGGCTTTTGTCCTTCGGTGCGATCGGGGCATATCTCTGTATACGCGGGAACGCGGTCGGCTTTTCCTTTGCGGTGTCGGGCTGTCTCGGGCTTGCCATGCTGTTGGCGATGATGATCTCGTCGCTCTCGGGAACGCTGATACCGATATTTTTCAAGCGGATCGGGATCGATCCCGCGGTGGCATCCGGACCGCTGATCACTACCGTGAACGATCTGGTCGCGGTGATATCCTACTATGGGCTTGCGTGGATAATACTTATAAATGTAATGCAGCTTGCGTAGAGCTTTCGACCTTACCCGAATCGCTCAGATGATAGATATTATATATTAAAAGACCGTCAGTCTTCGCATATAGCGAGGGCTGACGGTTCGGTTTTGTGATCGATGGGAGTTCCGAGCGAGCAGTTGTCCGCCTACGATCGTTTATTATCAAATGTTTTGCGGCTGAAATTTTCCACACAGCTTACTTATCCGATAGGTGCTGTCCGTGATCCTCGATGTCTTATCCCAACGGTCGGACAGCGGAAAATATACGCCGTCCTTTGCCTTTTCTCCAAAGTCCCATTGTCCGTTTTCGTTACGGTTGGCATTGAGCCAATCCATCACGAATGTCAATTTTTCTTTCGCTTGAGCGTAGCGTGACAATATTTCTATCGCCGCAATATAACAGCTCGATCGGCGTGTGGCAAACTCCTTCGGAGGCTGATTCAGAGGCATATCATATATGTAGTACATTCCATTCGGCTTAGATAAGTAATAATCCAAAAACAAAGCTTCTGTTTTGGGTGATAATACCCCCGGAAGCAGCGCGGCATGATAGAACATACCGAAGCCGGTTTCAAAGCCACTCTTTGGTTTTCGGCCTTTCCACTCTGTAAATGCGGAAATATCATCAGCTGCGCTGTAGCTGCCGCTTGAAAACGCTTTTTCAACGATTTTCGCCCATTGGTATGCCACTTCAAGAGCGGTTTCGTTTTGCGGCTCAAAGCTTCGCAGCCAAGCTGCCAGCATGAGCTTTTCAAATAAAGCCCAGTCGTGCGTCTTTTCGGAGTAGCTATCGATAGAAAGCTCACCCTTGATACATTGCTCCATACGTTTAAGCACAACACCGGATAACCTCATCCTCGGCTGTGTATCCGAGATAATAGAGCCTTCGTATTGCCTGCTCGGTTGTGTAATTTCTGTCGGGATCTGTTAGAACCCGTGGACGGCTGAGTGTGTGAAAATTTCCCCAAAGACCATCCTCTCGCCGCTGTGAAAGAATTTGAACTGCCCACTTACCGTTTTTATAGCTTTGCATAACTCACCGCCTCCGGTTTATTAAAACAAATCACGATCACTTCAATGGTTTTTTCCGAGGTCAAGACTTTGGAGCATAAAAGTGAGGGGACGATTTCGTATTCTCATTGTATGTGAAAATGTGCTTCCACTGCTTCAGGCACAGTTAAAAAATAACGGGTATTCGTCGAGAGCCGAATACCCGTTATCGAATTGCGTTTCTGCACGACAGCTACCAATCTCACAATTTCGATCTAAAGCTACTTTACGAACAGATGTTTAAGGTCGGTTCGGTGCTTTTGGTCGGTCGAATGAATGCGGTGACCGGTCGAGAGGGGCTTATTTCTGAGCCTTATAGTAGTTGATAAGGCAACCGCGGAGAAGTATCTCGCGCTCATCATCGGTGAGCTTACCGAGCGAGAACTTTGCTTCCTTGGTGCCGTTCGGCTTGAGTATCTCGGCGGAAAGCTCGGAGCTTCCGTCCTCGATCGCCTTCTTTACGCCCTTTATGAGAACGTAATCGCCCAGCTCAAAGTCGCCGAAGCTTTCGGAGAGGAGGGGGAGCATACCCCAGTTGATGAGGTCGCTTCTGTAACGCTTGGTGGCGTATTCGACCGCGATATTTGCGGCTCCGCCGAGAACTCTCTGGCAGGAGGCAGCCTGCTCACGCGCCGAGCCGTCACCCGGCTTTACTGCACATACTACGCTTCCGAGTCCGGTGTTGCTCCAATCGCAGGGAGCGATGCGGCTCAGAACCTCCGCGAGGACAGCTTCGCCCGCCTCACGGCTCTTTTCGAGTGCGCGAACCTCCTTTGCGCGTGCGACATATCCGGGATCCTTGCGCGAAAGGGTGAATTCGGAGAGCTTTTCGGGGTTGGAACGATAGGACGAGGTCTCGCCCGAGGGAATCAGCTCATCGGTGGTGGTGACGGGATCGTTGATGACCGAAACGACCTTGAGGAGAAGGTTCTCGGGAAGCTCGGGCATTTTGTTCCAGTCCGCAATGCCGGGACCGATTATGAGCTTCGATTCGGGCTCTGCCTTATTGAAGCCGTTGTAGACGCGGTGGTCATATATCTTGCTGTCGAAATGATATTCGGGATTGGTGTATTCGATCTCGAGCTCGGTCGCGGGGGCGAGTATTCCGCCGTTTGCCGCAGTCGCCGCGATGCTGCGCGCGTCCATGAGTGCGACTGCCGAGAGCTGTCCGTTGCCCGGCTTCGAGCCCTCACGGTTCGGGAAGTTACGGGTCGAGTGACGAATACTGAGTCCGCCGTTTGCGGGTACATCGCCTGCTCCGAAGCAAGGACCGCAGAATGCGGTGCGGAGAGTTACGCCCGCCTCCATGAGTGCGGCGGCTCTGCCGTTGCGCATGAGCTCGATATAGGTCGGCTGGCTTGCGGGATATGCCGAGAGGGCGAAATCACCCGCACCCGTAGATCTGCCCGAGAGGATATCGGCGGCGGCGCAGAGGTTGTCGAAGGTGCCGCCTGCACAGCCTGCGATAACACCCTGATTTACCTTTATGCCCTTGTCGGTGATCTTATCGGTAAGCGGGAGCTTGACCTTTCCGCCGAACTGCTCCTCGGCGGATATTTCTACCGCGCGGAGAATGTCTCCGGGGTTTTCGCAGAGCTCCTTTATCTTGTAAACATTGCTCGGATGGAAGGGAAGCGCGATCATCGGCTCAACGCGCGAGAGGTCGAGCTTGATAACGCCGTCATAGTATGCGACCGCGCCGGGAGTGAGCTTGCGGAAGTCGGAGGGGCGACCGTGACGCTCGAAATAGCGTCTGGTCTCGTCATCGGTGATCCAGATGGAGGAGAGGCAGGTGGTCTCGGTGGTCATTACATCGATTCCGTTTCTGAATTCGATCGGGAGCGAAGCAACACCGTCGCCGACGAACTCGAGAACCTTATTCTTTACGAAGCCGTCCTTGAATACCGCGCCGATAAGCTCGAGCGCAACGTCCTGCGGACCGACACCGGGCTTCGGTGCGCCGGTGAGAACGACCGCGATGACCTCGGGGCGGCGGATGTCATAGGTGCGCGAAAGGAGCTGCTTTACAAGCTCGGGACCGCCCTCGCCGACTGCCATCGTGCCGAGTGCGCCGTAGCGGGTGTGGCTGTCCGAGCCGAGGATCATTTTTCCGCAGCCCGCCATCATTTCACGCATATACGAGTGGATGACCGCGATGTGAGGCGGAACGAAGATTCCGCCGTATTTTTTAGCCGCCGAAAGACCGAACACGTGGTCGTCCTCGTTTATCGTGCCGCCGACAGCGCAGAGCGAGTTATGGCAGTTTGTGAGTACATAGGGGAGCGGGAATTCGGTGAGTCCGCTGGCTCTTGCCGTCTGGATTATTCCGACGTAGGTGATATCGTGAGAGGCGAGTGCATCGAACTTTATTCTTAGCTCGTCCTCACTGCCCTGATTGTGTGCCGAAAGGATCGAATACGCGATGGTATTCTTCTTTGCCTCTTCGCGAGAGATACCTTCCTTTCCGAGTGCTGCGAGCTGAGCCTTTGCCGAGCCGTCATCCTCGATGACAGTGCTGCCGAACGCAAGATATGCGCCGTTTCTGATTATTTCGACCATTAGATGTTTCCTCCGGGTTGAATAGCATTTTTTAGTACAATAATATGATAGCACATAATTGTGAATTTTTCAAGCGTATTTCTTAATAAGTAATCGCAACAGGTCGAAGGCGGTCGATTTTTTTTCGGATATTCGCCCGAAGGAACGAGCAAATTTACATTATCCGCGTCGATTGCTATTGCATTTTTTCCGAGAATGTGGTATAATATAATGTACTGTAAAAAATCCCTATGCACATTTTCAGCTAAACAGATATAATTTTCAAGACAAAAAGGAGAAAACAAAATGGCAAGCTATCGCCGCACACGTGTGAACGACGAGATGAAGAAGGAGCTTTCGGTCATTCTGCGCGACATAAAGGATCCGCGCGTTGCCGACAACTTCGTCAGCGTAACCTCGGTCGATGTCACACCCGACCTCAAATTTGCGAAGGTATATTTTTCATCGATCACCGGAGACAAGAAGGAGATCAGAAAGGGACTCATCAGCGCATCCGGCTTTATCCGCAAGCGCATTGCCGAGACCTTAAATTTGCGCATAACTCCCGAGCTCGCCTTTGAGGCGGACGATTCGATCGAATACGGCTCGCATATAAATTCGCTCCTCAAGCAGATCGAGCGCGAGACGAAGCCATCTGAGAACGGTGAGGAAGAGTCCGAATGAGCTTTATAACCCTTAAGGAGACCGCCGACATCCTCGAGTCGCACGACCGTATAGTCA
>CAYRKS010000062.1:0-2334 GCA_964424855.1 uncultured Lachnospiraceae bacterium | reverse complement strand
ACGCATACACGTCCGGATGCCGATACGCTCGGCTCGGGAGTCGCACTTTGCGAGCTTTTGAACGGACTCGGCAAAACGGCATATGTAATAAACGACGATGATATCCCGAAGCGTCTGCAATTTATAACCGGCACCGCCTCACAGCGACCCGAGGAGATACTGCCGTCGGATTTTGAGCCGGGGATGATAATATCTGTCGATGTATCGGCTCCCAAGCTTTTGGGCGCGCTCGAGGAGAGCTACGCGCCGAGGACTTTTCTCGCGATAGATCATCATGCGCTCGGGACTCCCTTTGCCGAGAACACCTTTCTCGAGACGGTCGGCGCGTGCGGAGAGCTTATCTTCGACCTTTTCGAGGAGTTCGAACTTCGCGGGAAAAAGCTGATGACAAAACGCGCCGCGATCGCGCTGTATGCCGCGATCTGCTCGGACACGGGTAGCTTTAAGTTCGAATCGGTGAATTCGAAGACTCATCTGCGCATAGCGTCGCTGTTAGAGGTGGATTTCGATCATAGCGAGGTCACGCGCCGACTCTACGATTCACGTCCGATCTCGCAGATCATGGCGACCAAGGTCGCGCTCAACGCACTGCATTTTCACAATGCGGAGCGCGTGGCGATAATAAATTTCACGAAGAATATGCGCGAGGACAACTCGCTCAGCCGTGAGGATATCGACGACATAATCTCGCTCACCCGCTCGATCGAGGGGGTCGAGATCGGTGCTTCGATAAAGCAGGCTGACAGCGATCCGACGCTTTACAAGGTCTCGCTGCGCTCCAACCGCGTTGCGGACGTTTCCAAAATATGTGCGGTATTCGGCGGAGGCGGTCATGTCCGTGCGGCGGGCTGTACGCTCAACGCTTCGGACGAAAACGAAGCCGAGGCACGTCTTCTCGAGGCGATAGATGCCGAGCTTTCGAGACTCGATGCCGAAAACGCCTTTGAAAATTCGGGCGCACTCTGAGGCTTCAAGCCCTTGCGCCGCAAACAAGGCTCCGCAAAGGGGCAGAGAGGTGGGAAACCATGAATGAAATGACCGTGCGCGAGCCGTCGGGCGTTATCATCCTGAGAAAGCCGAAGGGCATGACCTCACACGACTGCGTGAACAAGCTGCGTCGGCTCTACAACACAAAAAAAGTCGGTCACACCGGAACTCTCGATCCGATGGCGACCGGTGTTCTCCCGATACTTATAGGTCGTGCGGCAAAGGCGAGCGACCTTGTGACTGCGGGGGACAAGACTTATCGCGCACTTTTGAAGCTCGGACTCGTTACCGACACCGAGGACACGACCGGAACGACATTAAAAACCTCCGACTCGATACCCTCCGAAGCCGAGGTGAGAGCGGTCGTTGCGGATTTTGTCGGCGAGATATCGCAGGTGCCGCCGATGTATTCGGCTCTGAAGGTGAACGGACAGAAGCTCGTCGATCTCGCAAGGCGCGGAGTTACCATAGAGCGTGAGGCGCGGAGAATTCGGATATATTCGGCGGAGCTTGAGCCGACCGCCTTGTCCGACGAATATTATCTGACGGTGAGCTGCTCGAAGGGAACCTACATTAGAACGCTTTGCGCGGATATCGGTGAAAGGCTCGGCTGCGGCGGTTGCATGGCGGAGCTTGAGCGTCTTGCGAGCGGCGGCTTTTCGCTCGAGGCTTCGATAAGCCTTGAGGAGCTTGAGGCTTTGGAGCCTTCCGAGCGGCTTGAGCTGCTGCGTCCGGTCGAGACTCTTTTCTCTGAGCTGCCCGAGCTTTTGCTTCCGCCCTTTTACGAGAAGCTTTCGAGAAACGGCTGTGAGATATATCAAAAAAAGCTCGGAAGTGAGCTTCCGATCGGAGCGTGGGTCAGGCTCTGCGGCAAGAACGGCTTTTTCGCGCTCGGAGAGGTCGGCGAGTATGAAGGCGGCAGTGCGGTAAAGGCGATAAAGCTTTTTGAGCTCGATAGCTGAGCCTACAATTCGGCGGTATGTGACGCTTTTGTGACAAAACCTGAATTTTTGCTGAAACATGGCGAAAAGCCGCTCGAGTTAACAGACTGTTCACAAGTATGTGATATAATAATAGGCGTGTGTGATGGCTCTGCCGCAAGGTCGGCAGGGCTGTCAAATATATTCTGTTCAACGAAATAAAATACATCAAAACTGCGAAAGGACAAGCAAATGATCCAGATACAGAATCTTGTAAAACGGTTCGGCAGCAAATACGCGGTTGATGATATCTCCTTCTTCATCGATGAGGGAGAGGTAGTGGGCTTCCTCGGTCCGAACGGCGCGGGAAAATCCACCACCATGAATATCATCACCGGCTATATGTCGTCAACCTCGGGTACCGCCT
>CAYRKS010000061.1:0-9579 GCA_964424855.1 uncultured Lachnospiraceae bacterium | reverse complement strand
TGCTTCTTCGGCGTGTCCGCTCAGTAGCGCAGACTTACGCGGCTCTTGGTGATCTTGACCCCCGGATCGATCCCGGGCGCGGAGGAGACCAGATAGTTTATACCTCTCGCCGTGATCTCAAGCTCGTTCGTCGGACCGATGCAAATGCTCTTTATCGCGCCGCGGATCAGCTTTTCGTCGCGGTAGACCGTGTAGGGGATCGGGATGTTTCCCTTGCAGCGGATGTTTATCGCGCTTCGGTCGATCGGCATATAGACCAGACGGTATTCGTTTTCCGCCGCCATCGAGCTCGATTTCAAAAACAGTCCCGCATACATGACGTGCGCCGCCAGCACTCGATCGATCGCCGCCTTCGAAAGCCCGAAGCGCGTTCCGTCACGGATTATCCGATCTGACATATCGTCAAGCTCTACGCAGGGACGATCCGACGGCATATAGCAGACCGAGCCGCCGACCATGCAGTCGGCTCCGCTCCGATATTCTCCGAGCGAATTTCGGTAAAACAGGCGCATAGCGTCAAAGCCGATGTTGAAGCCGCATTTGTTCGTGTAGCCGCTCCAAAGAGTCAGACTGTCCTGATCCTTTGAAAAGGAGATTATAAAGCTGTCGCGGTTCATGTCGGCGACGACTCTGCCCAGAAGATCGTCGGTCTGCGGCTGATAGCTCTCGGACGAGAGAGCGCGGACGATCGGCTCGCGTATCCCGTCGTAACGGCTCGAGCCGAGAAAGCTCGTGATGTATCGCCGCTCCTCGGTGTCGTTGAGAAAGTCACACTGCGTCGCCCAAAGCTCTCCGTTGCGCACGATGTTCACGACTGCGGGAAGCGCGGTGTAATGATATATCTCGCCGAAATACGGCTCGACGAAATCGCCGATGTAGGGCGAGGCATCGAGCAGTGCCTCGGTGGAATCCGACTTTGCGAGACGTTTGAAATAGCGTTGGCGCAGAAATTCCTTTCCCTCGGAAACGATCGACTGATCGAGTCCCTTTGCCGGGCGAAGCTCCGAGTATATCGCCGCGAGACGCTTGTCCTCGCGCCTTGACCAAAGCCCCTCCATGCGCCGCCTGACCGTCTCGTCCGAATCGGAGCAGAGAAAAAGACAGCCGAGCGCGCGCATATATTCGTAATCGACCTCCGAGTCCTCGGCTTCATCCGATAATATCCTAAGCTCCTCGCAAAGCTCGCGAAGTCCTTCCGGCTCGGTCTGCTCCTTTGCCATAAGATAAAGCTCGTGGGCGCGAAGCTCCTTTTCCTGCATTGTTCCCATTATATCATCTCCGTTGCTTTTTATCTTCCTATAAATAATTATATCAGATTTTTTTGAATCTGTCAAGGCTATTGACAAAATCCGCGCGCTGTGGTATAATATTCTTGACCGAGAATAACGGCTTTTGCCGATAATTAAAGGAGATTTCTTGAAAAATGATACATACCACCATACAGCTCAGACCCGATGATCCCAATGTCACCCTCACCGCATATGTCCAGAATGAAGCGTGGAAAAAGCGCGATGCGATCCTCGTCATTCCCGGCGGCGGCTACAGCTGCATCTGCGAGGATCGCGAGGGCGAGCCGATAGCTCTCGCATACGCCGCAAGAGGCGTGAACGCCTTCGTCCTCAAATATTCGATCGGCGAAAAGGCAAAATTCCCGCGCCCCCTCGTTGAGGCATCGATGGCTGTCGCCTATATCCGCGATCACGCCGAGGAATTTCACATCGACCCCGAGCGCGTCTTCTGCGTCGGCTTCTCTGCGGGCGGACACCTTGCGGCAAGTCTCGGAACGCTCTGGCATCTCCCCGAGATATACGAGGAGACCGGCATGGAATACGGGCATAACCGCCCGACCGGCATGGTTCTCTGCTATCCCGTCCTCAGCTCCGCGACCAGAACTCACCCCGACACCTTCCGTCGTGCGACCGGAAGTGAGAACCCGACCGCCGAGGAGATGAGAAAGTATTCGGTCGAGCATAACATCGACGAGCGCACCGTTCCCGCGTTCTTCATGCACACCTCGAACGATCAGGCCGTTCCGGTCGAAAATTCGCTCATCGTCGCTATGAAGATGGCGGAGAAGGGCATGAAGTTCGAATTGCACGTTTACCCCGACGGCCCGCACGGTGTCGGACTCGGCGATTGGCAGACGAGTCAAGGCAACACCGCATGGGTCGATGAAAAGATCGAACGCTGGGTCGATGATTCGATCTATTGGATGAGAAATAAAATCTGACCGCAAGGATTCCTCCGACCGCGGGAGCTCAGAGGATAAGCCCGACCGCCGCCGAGAGCATCAGCCCGAGCAGTGTCGGGATCAGCACCGACAGTAAGGCGGCAGACCCTCCGCACTCCTTCTTGATCGTCAAAAGCGTCGTTGAGCAAGGGAATCGAAAGACCGTCAAAAGCATCACGCAGACGAGCATTTTGACATCCCAGCCGTTTTCGAGAAATATTTCGCAAAGCCCAAGCTCCTCGAGCCTTCCGCCCGAGGTGTAGATCATCGCCGCCAGAGGCAAAACGATCTCGTTTGCGGGGAATCCGAGCAAAAGTGCGCAGATCATCGTCCCGTCTATTCCGAACAGCTTGCCGATCGGATCGAGCATCCCGGCGAGAGCCGTCAGTATCGAGCCGCCGCCGACCGAAAGGTTCGAAAGCAGCCAGATAAACAGCCCTGCGGGTGCCGCAACGGCGGCGGCTCGCGCCAAAACGAAGATCGTCCGATCGAGCAGTGAACGTATCAGCGTCTGCCCGAGCCTCGGGAGACGATAGGGCGGCAGCTCGAGCCGAAAGGTTCCTGCTTCACCGGGCAGAAAATTTCCGAGCAGTCTCGAGCTGATCAGCGTCGCGCCGACACCGAGCAGAACTAAAACGGTGAGCAGCATCGCCGAGGCGAACGCCTCGAAAGCTCCGCCGCGCCCCTCGAAAAGCATCGCGCCGAGCGTTATCAGGATCGGAAAACGCCCGTTGCAGGGCATGAAATTGTTGGTTATCGCCGCGATTTTTCGCTCCTTCTCCGAGTCGATTATTCGACAGCCGACAACTCCCGCGGCGTTGCAGCCGAGTCCCATCGCCATAGTCAGCGTCTGCTTCGGGCAGGCGGAGCAGCGGCTCATTATTCCGTCCGAATCGAAGGCTATCCGCGCGAAAAGCCCCGAGTCCTCGAGCAGTGAAAAGAGCGGAAAAAATATCGCCATCGGCGGCAGCATCACCGCGACCACTCGAAAAAGCGTCCGAAGCATCCCGTCAACGATCGCGCTCCGAATTTTATCCGGTAAAAACGCCAAAAGCTCGAAAATTTTCGCCTCAAGCAGATCGAAGCCGCGCTGTAAAAGCTCTGACGGATAATTCGCGCCGATCATCGTCAACCAAAATACCCCGGCAAGCAGGACGATCCCGAGGATCACCGCGAATATCGGGTGGGTCACGAGCCGATCGATACGTCGGTCAAATGCCGAATAGCCCGAGCTGCCGCTTGAAACGACCTCGGCGGCGATAGCCTCGGCAGCGATGATCGGTCGCGCCGATATCTCGCGCCGAAGCTCCTCATCCGCGTCCTCTAAAATGAGCGAGACAGCCTCCGAACGTGGCATTTCACGCGAAGTTTCCGCGTTCAGTACCATGGCATCGTTTGAAGCTTTCGATTTTTGCACATCCTCGAGCATTTTTTCGACCCTCGGTGAGTATAAAAAGGGCGGGGAATCGCTCGGCTCGGCTTTGATCGAGGACTCTATTTGTCGAACCAGCTCGGAAAGTCCCTCGCCGCTCGACGCGCTCGTCGCAACGACCGGAAGTCCGAGCGTTTTTTCGAGCCCCGAAATATCGATCTTGATCCCCTTGCGCCGCGCCTCGTCGATCAGATTTACGCAGATCAAAACGCGCGGTGTCAGCTCGGCGAGCTTGAGCGCGAGGATCAGTCCGCGCTCGAGACAGCAAGCATCGCAGACTACGATCGTAAGAGCGGCGCGGCGGCTTTTTATGAAATCCCGCGCGACGAGCTCCTCGGGCGACCCATCGTCGATAGAATATGTTCCGGGAAGATCGACAAGAGTTGTCGAATCTAAGCTCGTTTTTTTGACAAATTTGCGTTTCAACTCACCCGAAGCGACTGCGACCGTTTTGCCCGTCCAGTTTCCGGTGTGCTGATTCGCGCCGGTCAGCGAGTTGAAAAGACTGCTTTTCCCGACATTCGGATTGCCCGCCAGCGCGACGACTGCCCCCGTGGCTTCGACGCTTTTATCGACCTCGCGCCGCCGTGTCAGTCCCATGATACGTCAAACTGCGGCGATGAAGATGTATAATGCGCATCGTCATATGCATTATGCCGAAAAATCGTCGCGTGCGGCATACGTTGAACGCGGATATTCAGAGCATCGCTCCGCCGAAGCGCGATCACCGCGCCGCGTATCAGGTACGCCTTCGTGTCGCCGAAGGGGGCTTTCGCAACGCATTCCACCTTGGTGTTATCGATAAGCCCCAGCTCGGTCAGCCGCCGCCCGTGGCATTGACCCTGCTCAACATATGCGACCTCGCCCGGCGCGAGGTCAGAAAGAAACGACATTCGATCAGTCCCTTCAAAAAAATTAAGCACGGCGAAAGTTCTCGTGCCTTGTTTCCATTATATGCCTCGGTACATCGGGACGATATTTCACCAAGAATCTGCGCTTTTAACAATAAGATAAGGAAATATAATAATGAAAATTGTGATTTTAGACGGTTATGCCGTAAATCCCGGCGATCTCAGTTGGGATTTCCTCAAAAAATTCGGAGAGGTCGAGGTCTATGATAAGACTCCCGATGACCTCTGCGCCGAAAAATGCGTCGGTGCACAGGTCGTTTTCACCAACCGCGCCCACATCACGGCAGAGCTTCTTGACAGCTGCCCGACAATAAAATACATTTCCGCGCTCGGCACGGGGTATGATATGATAGATATCGAAGCCTGCCGCGCACGCGGCGTTGCGGTCGTTAATATACCCGATTATTCCGCAACATCGGTTGCGCAACTTACGGTGCAGTTTCTTCTCGCACTTCATTCGAACCTCGGCGGCATCGAAAACATCGTCCGCACCGGAAATTGGACGGGCATCCCGGGTTATAGGTATGACCGCGTGAATTATACCGAGCTTGCCGGAATGACGCTCGGTCTCATCGGCTGCGGAAGCATCGGAAATCGCGTCGCGGCTATCGCATCCGCGCTCGGAATGCGCGTTATCGCTCACACAGCGCATAAGCACGATGATACTAATGTGGTAAAATTTGTCGAACTTGACGAAATCCTCGCTGAAGCCGATGTCATATCTCTCCATTGCCCGCTTAATTCCTCTACCCGCGGAATGGTAAACTGCGATTTCATTTCGAAGATGAAGGATGGCGCGAAGCTGATAAATACCTCGCGCGGCGCGGTGATAGATGAAGCCGCCGTTGCCGAAGCACTTCGTTCGGGTAAAATTTCCGCCGCCGCGCTCGATGTTTTGGCAACCGAACCCGCCGATCCGAAAAATCCGTTGCTCTCCGCGCCAAATTGCATAATAACTCCGCATATCGCATGGGCATCCCGCGCCGCTCGTCAACGTCTGATGGCGGTTTTGGAGTCCTCACTCGAGGATTATACTGCGACAGGGAAGGGCCTCAACCGAATAGTATAATGCACGTTGCGTAATTCGTGTAATTATAAAATTAAATAAAATATATTAGCGCTGCTCGTTGCATAACGCGCAGTGCTAATTACATATTTATAACAAATCCGCCAAAAATATTGAAAAAATCTCCCGACTGTGCTATAATAATATCGTAGTTGTCGGCGGATCGTCTTGAAAAAGACTCCGCAATTCTGCAACGCAAATTGCGTATTGTATCGAAGACGGCTGCATTCGTGGGTTCGAATCCCACCTGAGCCATCGATGCTCTGCAAAGACGCGCTCAGCCGGCGGTTCGGAATGCCTTTTTTAGGCAAATCAAACTTTATATTGTGGGGATCCTTTCGCGAAGCTTTGACTTCAACGCGCTTTGCGCCATGCCGGACGAGGATACCGTGTCGGTCAAACCGGATCAGCTCCTTGTGAGTCCATCCCGTCGCGCCGTCGCTAAATCGCGCCGCCGCGCCCTGCCCGTAGAAATGATCCCTCGAAAATTTCTTCCCAAGGGAGGTTTGTATAGATGGAAAGAGTAATTATCAATGAAAATCAGCGCGGATTGCAATTCAAAAACGGCAAATTCGACAAGCTTTTGTTACCCGGAAGCTATTGGCTCCCGTTTTTCAAGCTCGGTTCGACTAAGATCGAGCTATTACAGCTCGACGAGCCGATCCGCTCGGAATATTGCGCACCCGAAAATCTGATTACAAAGCCCGAGATTGCCGAGTCGATCAACACGATCGAGGTACCCGACGGCTCGATCGCACTGCATTATTATAATGGAAATTTCCGTGAGGTTTTGACGGCGGGAAGCTATTCCTACTTCAAGCTCGGCGCACATCGGTTCAAGCTCATCGAGCTTTCTGAACCGCAGCTCGTCGGCGAGCCGCTGAAGGTAATCGACCGCATCCCGAGCGTATATTACACCGAGCTTTCGGTCGGAGAATACGAGCGCGGACGACTGTATTTCGACGGGAAATTTGTCAGACTCCTCGAGCCCGGACGCTATTTCTTTTGGAATGGCGAGGTAAAGGTTGCCTGTGATATTGTGAGTATTTGCCCGGAGGTAGTGACGATCAAGAGCCAAGAATTATTGACTTCCGACAAAATCTCAGTGCGCCTCAGCTATGTTTTCACATATACAGTTGTCGATCCGATAAGGCTCGGCACGGTCGGAGATTACCTCGGACGGCTCCATACGACGGTGCAGTTAGCCATGCGAGACTATGTTTCGACGCACACATTGGACGAGATTTTGACCGAGCGACAGGGATTGTCGGATCATGTTTTTGCCAAACTTAAGGAAAAATCCGAAGAAATATTTGTTGAAATCTCCGATGCAGGAGTGAAGGATATCATTCTTCCGGGCGAAATAAGTTCAATTTTGAACACGGTGCTGATCGCGGAAAAACGCGCGCAGGCTAATGTAATCACCCGCCGCGAGGAGGTCGCTTCGACACGATCGCTCCTCAACACCGCGAAGCTCATGGACGAAAACAAGACACTTTACAGACTGAAAGAGCTTGAATACCTCGGAAAGATCTGCGAACAGGTCGGAAGCATAACTCTTTCGGGTCAAAACGATGTTCTTTCACAGCTTTCGGCGTTGATCGGTAGCAAAGAAAATTGATGTTGCATAACATAAGGTGCAGAATTCACTTGAATGCAAAAATATTGCGAAATTTCGGATTTATACTCTGCTGTTTGACCGTGCTGTGTAACCTGTTTTCCTGCGCGAAAGCTCTGCCTATGCGTGAGATGAATGTTTTCGCGATGGATACGTTCATGTCGATAAAGGCATACACCGATGATGAAACGCTCCTCGAGAGTGCGGAAAATGAGATCAGTCGCCTTGAATCGCTATTTTCCGTGACCGATCCAGACAGCGATATTTCGCGGATCAACCGTGATTTTCGCGCAGCGGTCGATTCCGATACCGTAAATTTGCTCAAACTCGCCAAGGAATACTCGAAATTGACCGACAAAGCTGTCGATATCAGCACATATCCGATAGTTTCGTTGTGGGGCTTTACGAACGGAAATTACCGCGTTCCGAACGAAACGGAGATCAAAAACGTGCTCGAGCTTGTGGATATTGATTCTGTGCAAGTTGACGAAAATATTGTGCAAATCGACGAAGGAATGCAACTCGATCTCGGTTCGGTCGCGAAGGGCTACACAAGCGAGATGATCTGCGAAATTCTTCGTGAAAACGGCGTGAGCTCGGCGGTTGTTAATCTCGGCGGAAATGTTCAAACCATCGGAACAAAGCCGGATGGTTCGTCCTGGAAGATCGGCGTGAAAAATCCGTTCAAAACCGATGAAAATCTGCTGATCGTCGAGGCGAATGATCGCGCGGTCGTAACATCGGGCAATTATGAACGATATTTTGAGCAAAACGGGATCAAATATTGTCACATTTTTGACACAAGCACTGGATATCCGGTCGATAACGATCTCGCATCGGTCACAGTGATCGGAGATAACGGAACCGAATGTGACGCGCTATCAACGGCACTGTTCGTGATGGGGAAAGAAAAAGCGATCGAATTTTGGAAGAAGCATCGATCGGTCGAGCTTATTCTCATCACAAAGAGCCAAGAAATTTTAGTCACTGAAGGAATATCGTCACACTGCACAAATCCATCCGAGTTCAAGCTTGAGGTGATCGCATATGACTAAAAAAGCCAAGCTTTTTGTATTGTGCATTACGCTGATGATTTGTGCAATTTGCACGATATGCGTGAGCGTCTTTTCAGGACGCGAAAGCCACATCGTTGAAATAACCTGCGATGGGGAACTGATCGAGCAAATCGATCTGTCATCATCGCCGAATTATGAATTCGAAATAACCACAAAATTCGGCAAAAACGTCATAAAAATTCATGATGGCAACATATCGGTAATCGGATCGGATTGCCCCGATCAAGTCTGCGTGCAAATGGGTGAGCTGAAGAGCAGCATGATGCCGATCGTATGTCTGCCACATCGCTTGATGATCAGCTTCGTCGGAGGTTCAATTGAAGACTAGAAAGTTGGTGAAAATGTCGCTTTTAACTGCTATCGCGCTCGGGATTTTCGTTGTCGAGATGAGAATCCCGAGCATTGTTCCTATCCCCGGCGTGAAGCTCGGGCTGGCAAACATTGTGACGATATTCGCGGTTTACAATTGTTTGCCGCGTGAAACGATCTTGATGCTGATCTCGCGGATAGCTCTCGGCGCGATTTTCTGCGGAACACCGATTTCATTCCTTTACAGCTTAAGCGGCGCGATATTTTGTCTTGTAATCAGTATGATCGCGAAGTGCTTAATCCCGCGCGATAAAATGTGGATAACGAGCATTTTCGGTGCGATATTTCACAATATCGGTCAAATAATCGCTGCAACGATCGTTTTGAAAAGCCTCGCAGTTGTTGCATATTTTCCGATCCTCGCTGTCAGCGGAGCGATATCGGGGGCATTCTGCGGACTATGCGCGTCATTCGTGACAAGCCGCCTCGATAAGCATATAAAATAATACAATTCACGTTGCGTAACGGTAATAACAAAACCCGATGAGACATTCATCGGGTTTGATTTTTTATATTTTTCCGCTGTTGATCGCTTCGATGATATCGGCGATCGCGCCGTCATCGCATTTGCAGACCTGAAGCTTGCAAATGTCCTTGACCTTTTGTATCGCGTTCGCGGGGCAGCAGGCGACATCCGCACTTCTCAGCATCGTGAGATCGTTTTCGAAATCTCCCGCCGAGTAGATCTTGAGCTTCGAGCTTGCGCGTCCGCTGTCGATCAGAAGCTTGCGCAGATTGTTGAGCGCGTTGCCCTTGGTCGCGGTCTTATCATTGAATTCATAAATTTCATCACAAGATTTAACAAAATCGAAGTCGTTTGTGTAATCCTGCTCAAATCTTTCGCGTATCGTATCGAGATCACTGCACGATCCATCAA